>NZ_JAVTJF010000012.1:0-143487 GCF_031843905.1 Aeromicrobium sp. WCS2018Hpa-31
CCCCCCCACGACGCAGCTCCGAGCTGCGACCCGGCCGTCGTCCAGGCCGCTCTCACGAAGGCCGAGGCCGACGCGCGCGCAGCGCAGAAGGCCTACGTCACCCACACGCGGACCGCCATGAAGGCCCTCGTCAAGAAGGTCAAGGCCGACGAGACCGCCGAGGCGCGTGCGGCGGCTAGGAAGGCCGGCCGTCTGACGGCGGCTGCCGCGAAGGACCCCGCGCTGCGTGATGCAGCGAAGGCGGCGCGGGCGACGGCGCGGGTGGAGGCCAAGGAGGCCGCACGCGCGCAGCGGGCGTCCTTCGCGACGCTCCAGCGCCAGGTCAAGGCCGACCGCGCGACGCTCAAGGCGGCCTGGACCACCGCGAAGGCCGCCCTCGCGACGCAGAAGCAGATCGCCGAGGACTGCGCCGAGGCGCCCGAGGCGCCCGAGCCGCCCGTGGTCGAGGCCCCCGCGCCCGCCTGACCCGCGCTGGGTGGCGCCACCGCCGCCGCCGTGTGCCGGAGATTCCCAGGTCGACCTGGGAATCTCCGGCCACGCCGGGTCTTCTCATCCGTGCACGGGGAGCATTCCGTGCACGGATGAGTTCTCCGCTTGTCGTGGGAGGTTCCGAACCCCTCGTGGGTCGCCGCGGCGTCGCATGGTCTTCTCAGCGGTGCACGGAGAGGTCTCCGTGCTTCGATGAGGTTCCCGTGCGTCGCGAAGGATTCCCAGGTCGACCTGGGAATCTCAGGGACGACGTGACCGGGAACAAGTTGAAGGTTGAACTAGTTGATGGGAGTATCGAGGCAAGGAGGCTCCCATGAGCAGCATGCAGTTCGGCATCTTCACCGTCGGTGACGTCACGCAGGACCCGACCGACGGCACGAGGCCCACCGAGAACGCGCGCCTCAAGGCGCTGGTGGAGATCGCGAGGAAGACCGAGGAGGTCGGGCTCGACGTCTTCGCGAGCGGGCAGCAGCACAACCCGCCGTTCGTCACCACCTCGCCGACGACGCTCATGGCCTACATGGCCGCGCAGACCGAGCGGATCGTCTTCTCCACGGCCATCGCGCAGATCACCACGAACGACCCGGTCAAGCTGGCCGAGGACTACGCGGTCCTGCAGCACCTGTCCGACGGGCGCGTCGACCTCATGCTAGGGCGCGGCAACTCCGCCCCCGTCTACTCCTGGTTCGGGCAGGACCCGACGCGCGCGGTGGAGCTGACGGTCGAGAACTACCAGCTGCTGCGACGGCTGTGGGACGAGGACGTCGTGGACTGGGAGGGCCAGTTCCGCACGCCGTTGCGCGGCTTCACGGCCACGCCCCGCCCGCTCGACGGCGTGCCGCCGATGGTCTGGCACGCGTCCATCCGCACGCCCGAGGTGGCCGAGCTGGCCGCGTACTACGGCGACGGCTACTTCGCCAACAACATCTTCTGGCCCAAGGAGCACTACATCCGGCTGATCAACTTCTACCGGCAGCGCTTCGCCCACTACGGCCACGGCGAGCCCGAGCAGGCGATCGTCGGGCTCGGCGGCCAGGTGTTCATGCGCAAGAACAGCCAGGACGCGATGCGTGAGTTCCGCCCCTACTTCGACAAGGCGCCGGTCTACGGCCACGGCCCGAGCCTGGAGGACTTCACCGCGCAGACGCCGCTCACCGTCGGCAGTCCGCAGGAGTTCATCGAGAAGACGCTGACGTTCGCCGACTACTTCGGTGACTACCAGCGCCAGCTGTTCCTCGTCGACCACGCCGGTCTGCCGCTGAAGGAGGTGCTGCACCAGATCGACATGATCGGCGAGGTGCTGCCCACCCTGCGGGCGGAGTTCGAGGCGCGACGTCCGGCCGGCGTCCCCGACGCGCCCACCCACGCGTCGCGCGTGGCCGCGCGGGACACGGCGGAGGCCGAGCGGGACCTCGACGCGGGAGCCCACGCATGACCCGCGTCGTCATCGTCTCCGCCGGGCTAGGCTCGCCGTCGACCACACGGCTGCTCGCCGACCAGATGGCCGCGGGCGTCCGTCGAGCCGAGCCGGGCGCGTCCGTCGAGGTCGTCGAGCTGCGACCGCTGGCCCACGACGTCGTCGACGCGACGCTCACCGGGTTCGCGTCGCCGCGTCTGCAGCACGTGATCGACCAGGTGGGCGCAGCCGACGCCCTCGGGTTCGTCACCCCGATCTTCCAGGCGTCCTACAGCGGCCTGTTCAAGTCGTTCGCCGACGTGCTCGAGCCCGACCAGCTGATCGGCAAGCCGGTGCTCCTCGGCGCCACCGGCGGCACCGCGCGCCACTCGCTGGCCGTCGAGCACGCGATGCGGCCGCTCATGGCCTACCTGCAGGCCGTGCCCGTGCCGACCGGCGTGTTCGCGTCGCCGCACGACTGGAGCGCCGAGGGCGAGGGTGCGCTCACGTCGCGCGTCGACCGCGCCGTCGGCGAGCTGATGTCGCTGCTGGGCGGTGCGGGTACCGGACGCACGCGTGACGACGAGATCGACCTGTTCAGCGAGACCATGCTGAGCATCTCCGATCCGAGCCGCGGCGCCTGAGGACCTTCCGCGTCCCGCCCACCGGGGCTACCGTCGGAGGATGTGCCGCAACATCCGCGTGCTCCACAACTTCGAGCCGCCGACCACCGACGACGAGGTGCGCGAGGCCGCCCTGCAGTTCGTGCGCAAGGTGAGCGGGTCGACGAGACCCTCGCAGGCGAACGCCGAGGCGTTCGAGCAGGCCATCGACGAGATCGCGGCCGCCACGCGCACGCTCCTCGACGGCCTCGTGACCAAGGCGCCACCGAAGAGCCGTGAGGCCGAGGCGCTCAAGGGACGGGCGCGGCACGAGAAGCGCATGGAGCGCGAGGTGCGGATCCGCACGGCGGTCGAGTCGGCGTAGGGCGCGTCGCACGGGCACTCGGCGCTCGGCGCTAGGCGCTAGGCGCTCGGTGGCGAGGCTGCGCTGCTGACGGTCGGGCCTGGGGTGGGGCTGCGCTGCTGTGGCTCGGGTTCGGGGTGGGGCTGCGCTGCTGTGGCTCGGGTTCGGGGTGGGGCTGCGCTGCCGCAGCTCGTCGTCGAGGTGCTCTCCGAAAGGCCTCGACGGGGCAGGGGGCGTCGGCGCGATCGAGCCCACCGGCCGCGCCCCCATCGGTGGATCCTCAACCTCAGGAGCGGCGCTGCGGTTGAGGATCCACCGATGGGGGGGGTCCGGACGCGGTGGGGTGGTGGATCCTCAACGCCAGAAGGGTTGCTGCGGTTGAGGATCCACCGATGACGGCTCGGGCGGTGACGTCTCCACCGTTCAGCGAGCCGCGCGGTGTGGATTCCACCGTCTCAGCGCCGAGACGGTGGGATCCGCACCGCTGTTCCGGGCCTGACCGCTCTTTTCGGTGGAGGATCCACCGCTCGGGGCGGCGCGACGGAGGCCCGCAGGCCCGGCCGACGCGCTGGGAGTCGCCCGGTCGAGGCCCTCTCGGAGACCGAGCCCCACGCCCACCCGCGCCGACGCAGCCCCGCGCCCACGGGGAGCCGCGCCGGCGCAGCCCGACGAAGCCCAGCAGCGGGCAGGGCGCGACACTCGTGAGGCCCGACTCCCTCAGAGGTGCTCGACGAACCACTGCGCCGTCAGGTCGCGGCCGACGAGGTCGCCGAACGACAGGGTGCCGAGGCCGCCGCCGGTCGTGTGCTCCTGGCCGGGCAGCTCGACGTAGCGCGTGGTCGTCCCGGCCTGTCGTGAGGCACGGGCGAAGTCACGCACCGGTCCCGGCAGGATCAGGTGGTCCGCGCTGCCCTGGTAGATCAGCAGCGGCGGGTTGCCGCGGCCGAGATGGTTCACGGAGTCGGTGAGCTCGTAGCGCTCGGGGAACTCCTCGGGCGGGCCGCCGACGTACTGGTCGCCGTAGGCGCGGCCGAGGCCGGACTGGTCGTAGGCGGCCGAGCCGTCCACCGCGGGGTAGCCGGCGACGACCGCGGAGACCTCCGGGAGCTCGCCGCGGGTCCGGCACGACGGGTCGAGCTCGTCGAGGGCGCCGAGGTTGGCGGCGTTGATCGCCAGCTGCCCCCCGGCGGAGTCGCCCATGGTGCCCACCCGCTCGGGGTCCAGGCCGACGCCGGGACCCTCGGTGGTGACCCACGTGAGCGCACAGCCGACGTCGGCGACGGCGGTGTCCCACGTCTGACGTTCGGGGCTGGCCAGGCGATAGCTGACGTCGAGCACCGCATAGCCCTGCTCGAGCAGCGGCGGGTAGTACGGGCTGGGTGCCGGGGCGCCACCCGTGAAGCCGCCTCCGTGCACGTAGACCACCACCGGGACGCCGTCGCCGTCGTCGGCCTCGTCGGGGAGGTAGAGGTCGGCGTCGAGGTCCGTGCCGTCGACCGTGCCGACGGTGACGCTGCGATCGGGGGCGACCGTCCCCTTCAGGAACGGGACGACAGGAGCGAAGACCCCGACGTCCGCGCCCGCCTGCCTGGCGTCGACCACCTGGTACGACCACAGGCCGAGCGACGACGCCGCCACGACCGCAGCCAGGACGGGCGCGGGTCGCAGCAGGCCGCGGCCGCGCCGCCGGGAACCGCGAAGCACCAGTGCCACCAGGGCGACGGTCAGCACGACGTTCCACACGCCGAGCGCGTCACGCACCACGCCGCAGGCCAGGATCACGTACTGCACCGGCCAGTACTGCAGTGCCGGGACCCACCACGCAGGCGACGTCCACGCCACCAGCTGGCCGAGGGCCACCACCGTCAGGAGCAGCGCGACGATGACGCGGCCCACGCCGCGCACCACCGCCCCGACCCGCGAGTGGTCCTGCTGCACGTCGTCTCCTCGCTGTCGGCTTCCGGCCGCCGACGGTACCGGCGGGTGACGACGCCCGCGACCCGGACGGCGCCGCGGGCCTGCCACGCGTGGCGACGGCGATACCGTGTCCCGATGAGCTCCAGCGTGACCGACAAGGTGCTCGCCATCCTGGGGGCGTTCGACGCGCGCCACCGTGAGCTCACGCTCAGCGAGATGGCCCGACGGGCCGGGGTCACCCTGCCGACCGCGCACCGTCGCGCGGCCGAGCTGGTCGAGTGGGGTGCGCTCGAGCGCGACGCCGCCGGTCGCTTTCGGATCGGCCTGCGGCTGTGGGAGGTCGGGTCACTGGCTCCTCGCGCGCCCGGTCTGCGCGAGGCCGCGCTGCCCTTCATGGAGGACCTGTACCTGGTCACGCGCCAGAACGTGCAGCTGGCCGTCCGTGACGACGTGGAGCTGGTCTTCGTCGAGCGGATCGCCGGCAGCCTCGCCGTCCCCGTGCTCACCCGGGTCGGGGGCCGCTTCCACCTGCACGCCACGGGCGTCGGTCAGGCGCTGCTCGCCCACGCGCCGACGGAGGTGCAGGAACGGGTGCTCGCCGGCGACCTGCCCCGCTACGCCTCCGGCACCCTCACCGACCCCGACGCCCTGCGCCGCGAGCTGGCCGAGGTCCGACGCCGGGGCTACGCGGTCTCGCAGCGCGCCGTCACCGAGGACGCGACGTCGGTGGCCGCCGCGGTCCGTGACGGGCGCGGTGAGGTGGTGGCGGCCGTCTCGATCGTCGTCGAGGCCACCTCCGCCCGCCCCCGCGAGCTGGCGCCCTACGTGCTCACCGCGGCGCAGGGCATCTCCCGCGCCCTCGGCGCCATCGGGTCTTCCAGTCACTGAAAACGGCGTGGTCCGGGTCACAGGGTCGCGACGAGACTGAGGGTGCCGACCGAAGGAGCCCGCCATGTCGCTCGAGACGCCCGAGACCGTCACCGCCAAGATCTTCCCGCACCCGCTGAACGCCTGGTACGCCATCGCCTGGGACCACGAGGTCACCAGCAAGGAGCCGATGTCGCGCACCGTGGCCGGCAAGCCGGTGGTGCTCTACCGCACCGCGGACGGACGCCCCGTCGCGCTCGCCGACGCCTGCTGGCACCGCCTCGCACCCCTGTCGATGGGCAAGCTCGTCGGCGGCGACGAGATCCAGTGCCCGTACCACGGGCTGCGCTACAACTCCGCCGGCCGTTGCACCCAGATGCCCGCGCAGCGCACCGTGAACCCCTCGGCGATGGTGCCGTCGTTCCCGGTGGAGGAGCGGTACCGCTACGTGTGGATCTGGCCGGGCGACATGACCCTGGCCGACCCCGACCTGATCCCCGACATGAGCCAGATGACCGACCCGGAGTGGGCGGGCGACGGCGAGACCATCCACGCGGCCTGCAACTACCAGCTCATCCTCGACAACCTGATGGACCTCACCCACGAGGAGTTCGTGCACGGCGCGAGCCTGGGCCAGGCCGAGCTGAGCGAGTCCGGCTTCCACACGAAGCTCGAGGAGGACGGCAGCGTCACCGTGACGCGCTGGATGCACGACGTCGAGCCGCCGCCGTTCTGGCGCAAGAACATGCGCGACAAGTTCCCCGACTTCGAGGGGCTGGTCGACCGCTGGCAGATCATCCACTACTACGCACCGTCGACGATCTGCATCGACGTGGGCGTGGCGAAGGCGGGCACGGGCGCCGACCAGGGCGACCGCAGCCAGGGGGTCAACGGCTACGTCATGAACACGATCACGCCCGAGACCGACCGCTCGTCGCACTACTTCTGGGCGTTCATGCGCAACTACCGCCTGGAGAGCCAGACGATCACCACGCAGCTGCGCAACGGCGTGCACGGCGTCTTCGGCGAGGACGAGGTCATGCTGCAGGCGCAGCAGGCCAACATCGACGCCAACCCGGACCACGAGTTCTACAGCCTCAACATCGACTCCGGCGGCATGTGGGTCCGACGCATCCTGGACCGCATGCTCGAGGCCGAGAAGGCGGGCCTGGAGCCCGGTCGACCCACCGCCGACGAGCTCGTGGGCTCCGGCTCCACGGAACGGTGAGGAGGGACCGATGAGCTCGGACCCCCGTCCGGTCTTCGCCCCGGCCCGCGTGGTGTCGACCTCGCCGGCGACCGACCGCATCCAGCGCATCACGCTGCAGCGCCCGCCCAGCCGCAAGGCGGCTCCGGGCACCCACGTGGACGTGCGGGTCCGCACCCCCAAGGGTGAGGACGTGCGGTCGTACTCGGTCGTGGAGTCCAACGCCGACGGGTCCCTGCTGACCGTCTCGGTCATGCGGGCCCAGGCGTCGCGAGGTGGTTCGGTGTTCATGCACGGGCTCGTCGAGGGCGACGAGCTGGCCTGCACCCAGCCGCTGCAGAACTTCGAGCTGCGTCCCGGTGCGCACCGGTACGTGCTGCTGGCCGGCGGTGTCGGCATCACGGCCGTCATCGAGATGGGGCGGGTGCTGCACCGTCTCGGTCAGGACTACCGGTTCGTGTACGTGGGACGCAGCCGCGCGCAGATGGCGTACCTGGACGAGCTGGCCGCCCTGCACGGCGACCGGCTCGAGGTGCACGCCGACGACGAGGGATCCGCACTCGACGTGGAGGCACTCGTGGCCGGGCTGCCCGAGCAGGGGCGCACCGAGGTCTACATGTGCGGTCCCATCCGGCTCATGGACGCGGTGCGACGCTCGTGGCTCGCTCACGGCCGACCGGTGGCCGACCTGCGCTACGAGACGTTCGGCAGCAGCGGCTGGTTCGAGCCGGAGGCGTTCGAGGTCGAGATCCCCGAGCTGGGCCTGCGCACGGTCGTCGAGCCCGACTCGAGCCTGCTCGAGTCCCTCGCCGCCGCCGGCGCCGACATGATGTACGACTGCCGCAAGGGCGAGTGCGGGCTCTGCGAGGTGCGCATCGGCGCGCTCCAGGGGCGGGTCGACCACCGCGACGTCTTCCTCAGCGACGACGAGAAGTCCACCGACGCGACGCTGTGCATCTGCGTCTCGCGCGTGGCCGGACCGGCCGACGGCGGCACGGGGCGGCTCACCCTCACCCTCTGAGCCCTCGCCCTCGCATCTGAGCCACGAGCGGTCACGTCGCGCTGCCTCGCCCCCGGTCGGGCAGCACGACGTGACCGCGGCTCGGTGTCACGTCAGGAGCGGGACGTCCAGGCGCTCGCGCAGCTCGTCGACCGTGCAGCCGAACGTGTCGACCACGTGCACGCCGTCGGACCGCAGGTCGAAGACCGCGTGGTCGGTGTAGACACGGCTGACGCAGCCCACGCCGGTGAGCGGGTAGGTGCACGACGGCACGAGCTTGCTGGTGCCGTCCTTCGCGAACAGCGTCATCATCACCAGCACGTCCTTGGCCCCGATGGCCAGGTCCATGGCCCCGCCGACGGCGGGGATGGCGTCGGGAGCGCCGGTGTGCCAGTTGGCGAGGTCGCCCTCGGCACTGACCTGGAACGCGCCGAGCACGCACACGTCGAGGTGCCCGCCGCGCATCATGGCGAACGAGTCGGCCTGGTGGAAGTAGGAGCAGCCGGCCGTCTCGGTCACGGCGATCTTGCCGGCGTTGGTGAGGTCGGGGTCGACCTCGTCGCCGCGAGCGGCCGGGCCCATGCCGAGCATGCCGTTCTCGGTGTGCAGGACCACGCCGGACTCGACGTCGAGGTGGTCGGCCACCAGGGTCGGCTGGCCGATCCCGAGGTTCACGTACGAGCCGGAGGGGATGTCACGGGCGATGCGGGCGGCCAGCTCGTTCTTGTCCAGCGGCGCGCTCATGCGGGCACCCCGGTCGCCGACGCGGTCGCGGCGGAGAGGTCGAGGACGCGGTCGACGTAGATGCCCGGTGTCACCACGGACTCGGGGTCGAGCGCACCGGCCTCGACGACGGCCGAGACCTCGACGATCGTGGTGGCGGCCGCCGTGGCCATGACGGGACCGAAGTTGCGGGCCGTCCTGCGGTAGACGAGGTTGCCCGCCCGGTCGGCGAGGTGGGCGCCGATCAGCGCCACGTCGCCGCGGATCGGCAGCTCGAGCACGTACTCGCGCCCGTCGATCGTCCGCGTCTCCTTGCCCTCGGCCAGGAGCGTGCCCACGCCGGTGGGGGAGAAGAACGCCCCGATGCCGGCGCCGGCCGCGCGCATGCGCTCGGCCAGGTTGCCCTGCGGCACGACCTCCAGCTCGATCTCGCCGGCCCGGTAGAGGCCGTCGAACACCCACGAGTCGTGCTGGCGGGGGAAGGAGCAGACGACCTTGCGCACCCGCTTGGCGGCGAGCAGGGCGGCGAGTCCGGTGTCGCCGTTGCCGGCGTTGTTGCTCACGATCGTGAGATCGGTCGGCCCGGCCTCGATCAGTGCGTCGATCAGGGTCACGGGCATGCCGGCCATGCCGAACCCGCCCACCAGCACGGTGTCGCCGTCGGCGATCGCCGACACGGCGTCGACGGCGTCGGTGTGGAACGAGGTGCGGCTCATGAGGCTCCCCTCGCGTGTGGGTTCTCGAGCACCACGGCCAGGCCCTGGCCGACGCCGATGCAGATGGCGGCGACACCCCAGCGCTCGTCGCGCTCGCGCAGCACGTGCGCGAGGGTGCCGAGGACACGGGCGCCCGACGCCCCGAGCGGGTGGCCGATCGCGATCGCACCGCCCTTGGTGTTGACGATGTCGGGGTCGATCTTCCAGGCGTCGACGCACGCCAGCGACTGCACGGCGAACGCCTCGTTCAGCTCGACGGCACCGACGTCGTCCCAGGTGATGCCGGCCCGGTCCAGGGCCATCTCGGCGGCGGCCACGGGGGCGAAGCCGAAGCGCTGGGGCTCCAGGGCGGTGGCGCCCCGACCGGCGATGCGGGCGAGCGGCTCGCCCAGGTCGGCCCGGTCCGAGCCGATCACGAGGGCGGCGGCGCCGTCGTTGAGCGGTGAGGCGTTGCCGGCGCTGATGGTGCCGTCGGGCCGGAACGCGGGCTTGAGCCCGGCGAGCTTCTCGGCCGTGGTGCCGGGCCGGATGCCCTCGTCGCGGTCGAGGTCGATCCCGGGGACGGGCACCACCAGGTCGGCGTAGAACCCGTCGGTCCAGGCGGCGTCGGCCAGGGCGTGGGAGCGAGCGGCGAACGCGTCCTGCCGCTCGCGGGAGATGCCCAGCGCGTCGGCCAGCTGCTCGTTGCACTCACCCAGGGAGACGGTCCACTCGGCGGGCATGCGCTCGTTGACCAGCCGCCAGCCCAGGGTCGTCGAGACGGCCTCGACGTTGCCGGCCGGGAAGGCGCGCGACGGCTTGGGCAGGACCCAGGGAGCCCGGGTCATGGACTCGACGCCGCCGGCCACGACGACGTCGGCGTCGCCGGACTCGACGGTGCGCGAGGCGATCATGGCGGCGTCGAGGCTCGAGCCGCACAGGCGGTTGACGGTGGTGGCGGGCACGGTGACCGGCAGCCCGGCCAGCAGCACCGCCATGCGACCGACGTTGCGGTTGTCCTCGCCGGCGCCGTTGGCGTTGCCCCACACGACGTCGCCGATGCGGTCGCGGTCGAGGCCGGGGACCGCGTCGAGCACCCCGGCCAGCGCCGCGGCGGCCAGGTCGTCGGGCCGGACACCGGCGAGTGCGCCGTTGAAGCGCCCGAAGGGCGTGCGGGCGGCGGCGTAGAGGTACGCGGCGGTCATCGTGCTCCTTTCGTTCGCTCAGCGAACGGACGTTCGTCCAACGAACGTCATGAGTCTAGACCGCCGTGACGCGCCCCACAACCCTCGGCCGGACCCTCAGCCCGTGGCCTGCTGCGCGGCCAGGTCGGCCCCGATGGCTCGGGCGGACTCCAGCAGCGGGTCGCGCGCGCGGTCGATCTGCGGGGTGTCGTCCATCGTGGCCGCCGAGACGTTGAGCGCGGCGACGGCGGTGCCCCGGCCGTCGAGGATGGGGGCGGCCATCGAGGTGAGGCCGCGCTCGAGCTCCTGGTCCACCAGCGCCCAGCCCTGAGTGCGCACACGCTCCAGCTCGCGCCGCAGCTCCGCCGGCTCGTGGATCGTGCGGGGTGTCAGCGGCCTGAGGTCGGTGCGCTCGAGGACCGCGTCGAGCGTCGCGTCGTCGAGGGCGGCGAGCAGCACGCGACCCATCGACGTCGCGTAGGCCGGGAACCGCGTGCCCACCGCGATGCCGACGCTCATGATGCGGCGGGTGGCCACGCGGGCCACGTAGACGATGTCGGTGCCGTCGAGCACCGCGACCGACGTCGACTCCCCGACCTGTGCGGACAGCGCCTCCAGGTGCGGCTGGGCGATCTGCGGCAGGCCGAGCCCGCTCAGGTAGGCCGTGCCGAGCCCGAGCACCTGCGGCGTGAGGGCGAAGGACTTGCCGTCGGTGCGCATGTAGCCGAGCTCGACGAGGGTGTGCAGGAACCGTCGGGCCGTGGCCCGGCTGTACCCGGTGCGCTGGGCCACCTGCGCCAGCGTCATCTCCGGGTGGTCGGCGTCGAAGGCGACGATCACCTCGAGCCCGCGCGCCAGCGACTGCACGAACTGGTCCCCGGGGCCGGGCGTTCCGGGTGTGAGGCTCATGGAGGTCAGCGTAGTGAGCGGCGCCGGCTCAGGACGGCTCGTCCTCGGCCAGCACGCCCTGGGCGATCCGGAAGGCCGTGTTGGCGTCGGGGACGCCGCAGTAGATCGCCGCCTGCAGGAAGACCTCGGCGATCTCCTCGTCGGTCAGCCCGTTTCGCTTGGCCGCCCGCACGTGCATGGCCAGCTCCTCGTGGTGCCCGCGCGCCACGAGGGCGGTGAGGGTGATGAGCGAGCGGCTGCGGCGGTCCAGTCCCGGGCGGGTCCAGACGCTGCCCCAGGCGTACTGCGTGATGAGCTCCTGGAAGTCGGCGGTGAACGGCGTGGTGCCGGCGACCGCACGGTCCACGTGGGCGTCGCCCAGCACCTCGCGGCGCACCGCCATGCCGGCGTCGTGCACCTCGCGGGTGGTGGGGGAGTCGGTGCCGGTCTGGTGGGGGCTGTCGTTCATGGACGGTGTCCTCCTGCGTGGTCGGTCAGGAGCCGGGCCACCTCGACGGGTGCCTCGGCCGGGGCGAGGTGCGCGACGTCCTCGAGGACCTCGAAGCGGCCCTGCTGCACGCCGTCGGCGACCGCGGCCAGGCTCTCCGGCGGGGTGGGCTGGTCGAGTCGGCCGGCCACGGCCAGCACCGGCACGGCGATCTCGTCGAGGCGGTCGGTCACGTCGAAGGCGGCCAGCGCCTCGCAGACGCGGGCGTAGGAGGAGGCATCGGCGTCCTGCAGCGCGTGCAGCAGGGCCGAGCCGACGGCGGGCTCGCGCTCGAGGAAGCCGGGGGCGAACCAGCGCTGCGCCGACCCCGCCACCACGGCGCCGGTCCCGGAGGCGCGCACCGTCGCAGCTCGCTCGTGCCAGCTCTCGGGGGTCCCGACGACGGCGCCGGAGCACAGGACGGTCAGCGACGCGAGCCGGTGCGGCGCGTCGAGGGCGAGCTGCAGCCCCACGCATCCGCCGACGGAGTCGCCGGCGTAGCCGACCGGTCGGTCGGGGGAGAGCTCGTCGGCGAGCGCGAGGACGCCGGAGGCCAGGTCGGCCATCGAGAACGGCTCGCCGACGGGCGTCCCGTGGCCGTGTCCGGGCAGCTCCCAGCCGACCACGCGGTGGTGCTCGTGCAGCAGGGTGGCTGCGGCGCCCCACAGGGTGGTGGCGGACGTGCCGAGGGACGGACCCACCAGCAGGACGGGAGCGTCGACCGCGCCCGCGAGCGGCACGCCGGTCAGCCGGAGCGTCATGCGTCGTCCCCTCGTGCGATCGAACGGGCCCGGTCGATCGCGGCGTCGGTGAGCTCGCCGGCGGCGCCGGTGTAGGCGCTCGCGACGGGGCGACGACCGGTGAGCGCCGTCATCGAGCGCTGCTCGGCGTCGACTCCCTCGGCCGCGCCGAGGTGGGCGGCCATGCGGTCGGTGTCGAGGTGCAGGCCCCGCAGGAGGTCGGTGGCCTGCCCGGCTGCCACCACCGTCCGTCGGCCGAGGAGCTGGAGCGTGGACCACTCGGCGTGCCAGGCGCCGTCGGGTCGTTCGTCGACGTTCGTGGCGGCGGCGAGGTGCAGGGTCGAGGCGAGGGCCGGCGCGGTCAGCGCGGCGCGACGCAGGAGCACGGACAGGACGGGGTTGCTCTTGTGCGGCATGGTCGAGGACCCGCCGCCGGCACCCTCGGCGAGCTCGCCGATCTCCGGGCGCGACAGCGTGGCGACGTCGGCGCCGATGCGGCCCCACGCGTCGGTGCAGGTGGTGAGCGCGTCGCCCACACGCGTGACGAGCGAGCGGGACGTGTGCCACGGCGTCGTCGCGGGCAGGTCGAGCGCGGCGGCGCAGCGTCGCACCAGGTCGAGGGCACCGGCGGTCGAGCCGGAGAGCTCCACGGGCGCTGCGAGGGTGCCCGCCGCTCCGCCGACCTGGACGGCCAGGCGGCCGCGGGCGGAGTCCACCTCGTCCCACGCGTCGGCCAGGACCGTCAGCCAGGTCGCGATCTTGACCCCGACCGTCAGCGGGACGGCGTGCTGGGTCAGGGTGCGGCCGACCATGGGGTCGTCGCGGTGCCGCTCGGCGAGGTCGGCCAGCTGCTCCAGCTGGGCGCGGAGGTCGAGGTCGACTCGGGCCAGCGCGTCGCGCACGCAGAGCACGATCGCCGTGTCGAGCACGTCCTGGCTCGTGAGCCCTCGGTGCACCCACGTCGCGACCGGCTCGTCCGCGCGCTCACGCAGCAGGGCGACCAGGCCGATGACCGGGTTGCCGCCTGCCTCGGCCCCGCGCGACAACGCCTCGACGTCGGCCGACCCGACGAGGGTCGCCAGCGAGACGTCACCGCTCGCCGGGGCGACACCGGAGCCGGTGAGCGCGTCGAGCCACGCCTGCTCGACCGCCACCATCGCGGCGAGGAGGGCGTCGTCGTCGAGCAGGCCGTCGGCGCGCTCCGCGCCGGGCCAGAACAGGTCACTCATGCAGCCACCCCGTGACGCTCGTGTGCGCGCTCATGCGCTCAGTGTCCCGGATAGGTCAGGAAGACCGTCTCGCCCTCGCCCTGCAGCCGGACGTCGAAGCGGTAGCCGACCGCGTCGGGCGCGGCCACCAGCGTGCTCCGCCGCGACGGATCGACCGACGACAGCAGCCGGTCGCCCGCGAGGGCGGTGGCGTCGTCGGGCAGGTAGGCGCGGGTGAAGAGCCGGTTCATCAGCCCGCGGGCGAAGATCGTCAGCAGGAAGAACGGAGCCTGACCGTCCTCGGTGGGTGCGGGCCGCAGGGTCGTGAAGCCGTACCCTCCCGCGTCGTCGGTCGAGGACCGTCCCCAGCCGGTGAACGTCCAGCCGTCCCGTCGCAGCGAGCCCGGCCGCTGCGCCACGGTGCCGTCGGCGTCGGCCTGCCAGAGCTCCAGGATGGCGTCGGGGACGGGGTTCCCGGCCCCGTCGGTCACGGTGCCGTGCAGACGGATGGCGTCGGCGCGGCCGGGCGGCACCAGCTCGCTGTCCTTCTCGAAGGGGAGTGCGTACCCGAAGAACGGGCCCACGGTCTGGCCGGGCGTGGCGGGCAGGTGCGTCATGAGGCGTCGTCTCCGGTCTCGGGCTCGGTGTCGGACTCCAGCGGCGTGCGGTGGCTGCCGGTCAGGACGATGTCCCAGCGGTAGCCCGTGGCCCACTCGTGGGTGGTGACGTCGTGGTCGTAGCTGGCCACGAGTCGCTCGCGCTCCCTCGGGTCGACGATCGACTGGTAGATCGGGTCGAGCGCGAAGAGCGGGTCGCCCGGGAAGTACATCTGCGTCACGAGCCGCTGGGTGAAGTCGGTGCCGAACAGCGAGAAGTGGATGTGGGCGGGCCGCCACGCGTTGCGGTGGTTCTTCCACGGGTACGGGCCCGGCTTGATGGTCGTGAACCGGTAGGTGCCGTCGTCGTCGGTGAGGCAGCGACCCACGCCGGTGAAGTTCGGGTCGACGGGCGCGGGGTGCTGGTCGCGCTTGTGGATGTAGCGACCACCCGCGTTGGCCTGCCAGACCTCCACGAGCTGGTGGCGCACGGGCCGACCGTCGCCGTCGACCACCCGACCGGTCACGACCATCCGCTCCCCGATCGGCTCGCCGCCGTGCTGGATCGTCAGGTCGGACTCGAGAGCGTGCACGTCGCGGGGTCCGAAGCACGGCGACCACAGCTCGACGGACTCCGGGTCGGCGTGGTGCAGGTCCTTCGTGGGGTGCCGCAGGAGGCTGCTGCGGTACGGCGCGTAGTCCAGCCGAGGCTGCGTCTCCTCGCGGTCGCCGCGCTCGTAGTCCGCGCTGATCGCGGCCATCTCGGCGTCCATGTCGCGCTGCGTCACCGCGGCGCCGTCGGGGTTGGTGTCGATCGGGGCCATGGTGCCGGACGCTAGGGCGCGTGGCCCGCGGTGTGGAACACTTGACTTTCGGCCAGCGGAAGTCTGGCGGCACGCGGAGGGGATCTCGATGGCCGGCAACACGTCGTCTCCCGGCGCCTCGGTGACGTCGCGGGTGCTGGCCCTGCTGGGCGCGTTCGACGAGCACCATCGCGCCCTGACCCTCACCGAGCTGGCGCGCCGGGCCGACGTGCCCGTGCCGACGGCCCACCGCCTCGTGGCCGAGCTGGTGGCCGGTCAGGCGCTGGCTCGTGTGCCGTCAGGGGAGTACGTGGTGGGTCGACGGCTGTGGGACGTCGGGCTGCTCGCGCCGGTCGAGGCGGGGCTGCGTCGGGTCGCCGAGCCGTTCCTGCACGACATCCACGCGGCGACCCGCGCCACGGTGCACCTGGCGGTGCGCGACGGCGACGAGGTGCTGTACCTGGAGCGCATGTCGGGCCGAGCGTCCGTCCCGGTCGTCAGCCAGATCGGGTCGACCCTGCCGCTGCACTGCACCGGCGTGGGCAAGGTGCTGCTGGCGCACGCGCCGCCCGACGTCCAGGCCAAGGTGCTCCGGTCACCGCGTCGCCTGACGCGCTACACGATCACCCAGCCGGGCCTGCTCCAGCAGCAGCTGCAACGGGTCGTGCGCGACGGGTACGCCACCACGACCGAGGAGATGACGCTCGGCGCGTGCTCCGTGGCGGTCCCGGTGTGGCAGCGCGACGAGGTCGTGGCCTCGATCGGGGTGGTCGTCGGCTCGCTCAAGCGGGACCGCTCCCGCATGGTCGCGGCGCTGCAGGTCGCAGCGCAGGGCATCGGCCGCTCCCTGGGCTGAGGTCACCGTCGGGAGCGATGGCGGCGATAACGTTATCGCCAGGGCGGTCTCTGGTGATGACTGTGCGGACCGCGCAGGTCGATCAGCGCACTATCGACTAGAGCGGGTACTGCGCGGGCTCGGCCTGCATCGTGATCCAGCGGGTCTCGGTGAAGGCCTCGAGGTTCGCGCGCGCCCCGCCGTGGCGCGAGCCCGTGCCGGAGGCGCCGACGCCGCCGAAGGGGCTGTTGGCCTCGTCGTCGACCGTCTGGTCGTTGATGTGGACGATGCCCGACGGAATGCGCTCGGCCAGGGCGAGGGCGCGCAGCGGCTGGGCCGTCACGATGCCGAGCGAGAGGCCGTAGTCGGAGTCACCGGCCAGCTTCACCGCCTCGTCGTCGTCGGCGAACGACACCACCGAGGCGACGGGACCGAAGACCTCCTCGCTGTAGGCGGGCGCGTCCAGCGGCGGACCGGCCAGGACCGTGGGCCGCACGAAGAGACCGTCGGCGGTGCCGCCCGCGCGCAGCTGCGCACCCATCTCGACGCTGCGGTTCACGAGGTCGAGGATCTTGTCGCGCTGGCCCTCGTCGATGACCGGGCCGAGGTGGACCTGCCCGGTCGGGTCGCCGACCACCATCGAGTCGGCCTTGGCGGCGAGCTTCTCGACGTACTCCTCGTACAGGCTCTCGTGCACCAGGTGACGACCGATCGTCATGCAGATCTGGCCCTGGTGCAGGAACGAGCCCCAGGTGGCCATGTTCACGGCGGCATCGACGTCGGCGTCCTCCAGCACGACGTAGGCGGAGTTGCCACCCAGCTCCAGGTGGGCGCGCTTGAGGTGCCTGCCGGCCAGCTCGCCGACGATGCGTCCGGCACCGGTGGACCCGGTGAACGCGATGACCCGGACGTCGGGCTCGGTGACCATGGCCTCGCCGACGTCGGCGCCGCCGGGCAGCAGCTGCAGCAGGCCCGGCGGCAGGCCGGCCTCCTCGAAGATGCGCACCATCGCGACGCCACCCGTCACGGCCGTGCGCGGGTCCGGCTTGAGGAGCACGGCGTTGCCCAGCGCGAGGGCGGGTGCCACGGCGCGGATGCCCAGGATGATCGGCACGTTGAAGGGTGAGATGACGCCGACGACGCCCACGGGCATCCGCTGGGCGAAGGACAGGCGGGGCTTCTCGCTGGCCAGCACCTCGCCGAGGGGGTGGGAGGGCAGCGACCCGGCCTCGCGGCACTCGGCCGCGGCCACGTGCACGGCGAACCCGGCCATGGGGCCGATCGCCCCGACCTCGCGGCTGTTCCAGCCGATGATCTCCTCGGCGTGGGCGTCCCAGAGGTCGGCGGCGCGGTGCAGCACGGCCGCGCGCTCGGGGTGGGAGAGAGCGGCCCACGCGCGCTGGGCGACGACGGCCGACGCGGTGGCCCGGGTGACGTCGGCGGGTGAGGCGCCACCGATGGTGCCGAGCGAGGCGCCCGTGGCGGGCTCGACGACGTCGATGTCGGCACCGCCGCCGGCGACCCACTGGCCGTCGAGGTGGATCCTGCCGTGGAAGGCCTGCGGGTCGATGAGCGTCATGCGATGTCTCCTGCGGGTGGGGGAGCGGGGGTGCTGCCGACGCTAGCGGGGTGACGGCCGTCACCCGCGAGGTCGCTTCCGTCCAGCGGAAGGATGCATTTCCCACCTCCGGCGCGGACCGCTCCACTGGTCCCCATGACCTCACCCGACCTGATCCGCACCGACGTCGTCATCATCGGCGCAGGGCCCGCCGGCATGCTTCTCTCCCACCTCCTCGCCGCCGACGGCGTCGAGTCGGTGGTGGTGGAGACCCGGTCCGCCGAGTACGTCGCGGCGCGCATCCGGGCCGGCATCCTCGAGCACTCGACGGTCGACCTCCTGAGGCAGCACGGGTTGGCCGACCGTCTCGAGCGCGAGGGCGACGAGCACCGGGGCATCTACCTGGCCTGGCCCGGCGAGAAGCACCACGTCGACTTCGTGGACCTGGTCGGCCGCAGCGTGTGGGTCTACGGCCAGACCGAGGTGCAGAAGGACCTCGTGGCGGCACGTGAGGCGGCCGGGCAGCAGGTCCTCTACGAGTGCGGCGACGTGACGCTGCACGACCTGGAGTCCGACGCGCCCTTCGTCGAGCTCGTCCACGAGGGTCGCACCGTGCGGGTGCAGGGCCGCGTGGTCGCGGGGTGCGACGGGTCGTTCGGACCGAGTCGGGCCGCCGTGCCCGAGGGTGTCCGCACGACCTGGGAGCGGGTCTACCCGTACTCCTGGCTCGGGATCCTCGCCGACGTCGCGCCGTCGACCGACGAGCTCATCTACGCCTGGCACCCCGACGGCTTCGCGATGCACTCGATGCGGTCGGCGACCGTCAGCCGGCTCTACCTGCAGGTGCCCAACGACACGCCCGTGCAGGAGTGGAGCGACGACCGCATCTGGACGGCGCTGGCCGAGCGGCTGGGCCACGGCCACGACGGGTGGGAGCTCACGCCAGGCCCGATCACGGAGAAGAGCGTGCTGCCGATGCGCAGCTACGTGCAGACGCCGATGCGCCACGGCTCGCTGTTCCTGGCCGGCGACTCCGCGCACATCGTGCCGCCGACGGGGGCCAAGGGCCTCAACCTCGCCGTGGCCGACGTCGGCCTGCTGGCACCCGCCCTCGTCGACCTGGTCCGCAAGCGGGACACGCGTCTCGCCGACGAGTACTCCGACGCCGCCCTGCGCCGGGTCTGGCGCTGCACCCACTTCTCGTGGTGGATGACGACGATGCTCCACACCGCCGGCGACGCGTTCGACACGCAGCTGCAGCTGTCACAGCTGCGCTGGGTGGCCTCGAGCGAGGCCGGCCGCGCCGGTCTGGCCGAGAACTACGCGGGGCTTCCCATCGGATTCTGAGCCCGCGCCCAACCACTCCGGCCGCGGGTCTCGTGCGTTCGGCGCGGGAGCCACGGGGCCGGCCCACGCCTCGGGCATCCCGCTCGAGCGCGGGAGGACCACCACCGCGGCGGGACGAGCCCGACCTACCTCGAGCCCAGCCCCCGGATCGCCCGCGGCGGGTCTGGTCATGGACTGCTGGGTGGCGGTAACCTCCCATCGGCTCGTGCACCAGAGTCACCGTCCCGATCCAGGTCAGGGCGTGGCGGGCTCAACCAAGGGGGTAGGTCCTGTGCGTTCATCGTCATGGCTCATCGGAACCGCGGCCGCCGTGCTCGCTACCAGCGTCGTGGTCACGTCGCCCGCGAGCGCGATCGGCTACAGCGGCAAGCTCAACATGTGGCAGCACGACGCCTACAAGGGTCAGCTCGAGGCCCGAACGGGAGACGACGTCAACCTCCACAACGACTCCTGCCCAGGGTGCGACCCGGGGCCGGGCGGCAACTTCGGCGACGACATGTCCAGCTACGTGAACAACACCGACCGCTGGTGGTTCTTCTACACCGACCGCAGCGATGCCTCGGGCTCCGGGGACCAGCTGTACTGCGTGCGACCACGCAGCAAGGACGGCAACCTCGGGAACAACGGCTGGAGCAACCTCGAGGACGAGATCTCCAGCGTCATCAAGGGGCCGACCGGCAAGTTCGGCGACGCCAACCCCAACGTCAACATCACCTGCAAGCGCTACATCGGCCACCGGATCTGAGCGCTTGCCAACAGGCTCGTCCCGGGCCACCTGGCACGACGTGGACCGCCGTAGTGGGCCCCCGACCGGCGGCGGCTCCTACGGTCGAGACCGCAGCCGTCGGGGCGGCCCTGCGGCAGGTTCTCCGGAGGCAGACCGTCCTTGGAGACGACCCGCTCGGCGACCAGACGGAGCCTGACCCGCGTCGGTCGTGCCGAGAACCGTGAGGAGAGCGTGGACGGGGTCTACGCGGTGGGCGCCGCCGCGGTCGTGACCGGGCGCGTGCCCGTGGCCGTGACCGTCTCCGCGCCGAGCGGGCGCGCGGACGACGAGCGCGTGGCGGCATGGTGCCTGGCCGTCCGGGAGGCGGCTGCGGCCCTGGGCACAGCGCTCACGCGAGGCTAGTGCGACGGTCGCCCCGAGCAGGCCCGTGCAGCGGTCCGCCCGCTCGAACCATGTCGTTCACTGAGTGAAAGCCCCTTGGCACGAGTGTGACCCGTGGCATAGTGTCGGTGGTCACAGAGCGTACAAGCGTTCGTAGAGCGAACACTCGAGGTCACTCCATGTCAGCCACCACCATCGCCACGGCGACGGCCCCCACGGGTCGTCGGTCGTGGCAGGGCAGCGCCGCGGCGCGGGGAGCGTTGGGCCTCGCCCTGTTCCTCATGCTGCTGGAGCTGCTGCCCCGGACGGGTCTGGTCAACCAGGCCTACCTGCCACCGTTCAGCGCGATGACACAGGCCCTCGGCTCCCAGCTGGGGTCGGGCGACTTCTGGTCGGCCCTGGTCTCGACCATCCGTGGCTGGGCCATCGGCCTCGCCATCGCGGTGGTCGCCGGCGTGGTGCTCGGCGTGGTCATCGGCAGCGTGGGCTGGCTGCGTGACGCCACGTCCTCGACGATCGAGTTCCTGCGGCCCATCCCGTCGGTCGCCCTCATCCCGCTCGCGGTCCTCATGTTCGGCACCGACATGCGCTCCACGCTGCTGCTCGTCGTCTACGCCTCCTTCTGGCAGGTGCTGCTGCAGGTGCTCTACGGCGTGCAGGACGTCGACCCGGTGGCGCACGAGACCGCCCGGTCCTACGGCTTCAGCCGCCTGACCCAGGTGCGGACCGTCATCTGGCCGACCGCGCTGCCGTTCATCATGACCGGCTTCCGTCTGGCCGCCTCCGTCGCGCTGATCCTGGAGATCACCGGCGAGCTGATCATCGGCTCGCCAGGTCTGGGCCGCGAGATCGGTGTCGCGCAGTCGTCCGGTGCCGTGGAGTCGATGTACGCCCTCGTCATCGTGACCGGGCTGCTGGGCGTGGCCATGAACACCGTGGCCCGGACGGCCGAGAAGCGCGTCCTGCGCTGGCACCCGTCGGTGCGGAGGGAGAACCCATGACCACGACCGTCCAGCGGGTCCTGTACGCGGTGACCCTGCCCGTCCTGCTGATCGCGGGATGGTGGTTCGCCACCGCCAACAGCACCAGCTTCTTCTGGCCGCCGCTGTCGACGATCGTCGACGTGTTCCCCGAGACCTGGTTCGAGGGCCGGTTCGGTGCCGACGTCGTCCCGAGCATCGTGCGCCTGCTCGTCGGGTACGGCATCGCGCTGGTCATCGGCATCGCCGTCGGCCTGGCGGTCGGGTCGTCACGCGTCCTGCGGGAGACCGCCGAGCCGGTGCTGGAATTCCTGCGCGCGATCCCGCCGCCGGTGCTCGTGCCGGTCATCATGCTGTTCGCCGGCATCGGCGACGGCATGAAGGTCTCGGTGATCGCCTTCGGCTGCGTTTGGCCGATCCTGCTCAACACCGTCGAGGGCGTGCGCGGCGTCGACGAGGTGCTGTCCGACACCGCCCGCACCTACGGGCTCGGCACCGCCACGCGGGTCCGCACCCTCACGCTGCGGGCCGCCAGCCCGCAGATCATGGCCGGGGCCCGCCAGGCGCTGTCGGTCGGCATCATCCTCATGGTCATCAGCGAGATGTTCGCCGCGAGCAACGGCCTGGGCTTCACCACGGTGCAGTTCCAGCGCAGCTTCGCGATCCCCGAGATGTGGACGGGCATCATCCTGCTCGGCCTCATCGGCGTCGTCCTCGCCACGATCTTCCGGCTCGTCGAACGACGCGTCCTGTCCTGGTACCTCGGCCTGCGTGCCGCTCAGCGGAAGGGCTGACATGACCATCACCCCCACCCCCCGTACGGAGGGACCCACCATGACCAGCGAGTCCACCCAGCCGATGCTGGCCGTCGACCACGTCAAGAAGACCTACGTCAGCAAGCAGGGTCGCGTCGAGGCGATCGCCGACCTCGACTTCCGGGTCGAGCCCGGCGAGCTGGTCTGCGTCGTCGGACCGTCCGGTGCCGGCAAGACCACCCTGCTGCGGTGCATCGCCGGCCTGCTCGAGACCACCGAAGGTGAGGTCCGGCTCGAGGGCACGGCCGTCACAGGCCCGCCGCGGGGCATGGCCGTGGTCTTCCAGGAGTACGGACGCAGCCTCTTCCCCTGGATGACGGTGCGCCAGAACGTCGAGCTCCCGCTCAAGGAGAAGAAGATCAAGGGTGCGGAGCGTCGGCGGCTCGTCGACGAGGCACTCGACGCCGTGCACCTCTCCGACTCCCACGACGCCTACCCGTGGCAGCTCTCCGGCGGCATGCAGCAGCGCGTGGCCATCGCCCGCGCCGTCGCCTACGAGCCGCAGGTGCTGCTCATGGACGAGCCGTTCGCGGCCGTGGACGCGCAGACCCGCGCCGACCTCGAGGACCTGGTCCGCGAGCTCTGGGTCCGGCTCGGCGTCACGGTCCTGTTCGTCACCCACGACATCGACGAGGCCGTCTACCTGGGCCAGCGCGTGCTGGTGCTCTCCAACCGGCCCACGATCGTCCTCGAGGACGTGGCCGTCGACCTGCCCGCCGAGCGCGACCAGCTGGGCACCCGTGCGCTGCCGCGCTTCGCCGAGCTGCGCGCCCACGTGTACGGCCGCATCCAGGAGGCCAAGCGCGGCGTCCGCTGAACCCCGGCGTCCCATCCCCCGAGCACGACCCCACCCGTACAGAAGGACACCCATGAAGACTCGTCGCCTGTTCGCCGCCGTCGCGGCGGCCACCGCCCTCACGACCCTGCTCGCCGCCTGCGGAGGGGGAGGCTCCGACGACTCCGGTGACGGACCGCAGGAGGTGAAGGTCGGCGCGCTGCCGATCCTCGACGTCGCCGCGCTCCACCTGGGCATCCAGGAGGGCCTGTTCGAGGATGAGGGCCTGGAGCTGTCGGTCGAGAACGCCCAGGGCGGTGCTGCGATCATCCCCGCGGTCCTGCAGGGCGACACCCCGATCGGCTTCAGCAACGTCACCTCGCTGCTCATCGCGCGCAGCAAGGGTCTGCCCGTGCAGATCATCGCGCCCGCGTCGGCCTCGACCGGCGAGCCGGGCAAGGACTTCGCCGCCGTCGTCGTCAACGAGGACAGCGACATCGAGTCCGCGGCCGACCTGGCCGGAGCCACCGTCGCCATCAACACCCTGAACAACATCTCCGACACCGTGATCCGCGAGACCGTCCGCAAGGACGGCGGCGACGAGGACGCCGTCGAGTTCGTCGAGATGGCCTTCCCCGACATGCCGGCGGCCCTCGAGGCGGGCAACGTCGACGCGGTGTTCGTCGTGGAGCCGTTCCTGTCCATCACGCAGAAGGCCGGCGCGCGACCGGTCGCCTGGCCCTACGCGGAGGCGGTCGAGAACCTGGAGGTCGCGGTGTTCTTCACCTCCGAGCAGACCGCCAAGCAGGAGCCGGAGCTGATCGAGAAGTTCACCCGCGCCATGGTCGCCTCGCAGGAGCTGGCCTCGTCCGACGAGGAGAAGCTGCGGGCGATCCCGACGACCTACACCGAGATCGACGAGGCGCTGCTGGCCGACCTGACGTTCCCGCTGTTCGCCTCCGAGGTGAGCGAGGCCTCGGCGAAGGGTCTGGCCGATCTCGGCCAGAAGGACGGCCTCTTCGACGAGGCGCCCGACCTGCGGGCGCTGTTCGGCTCCTGAGGTCCGGTGATCGACCGTCGCGCCGCTCCTCGACTCAGGTCGAGAGGGCGGCGCGACTGGCGTTCAGGGCTGCGCGGAAGTCCTCGACCTGGGCCGCGCTGAGCGCCCCGACCATGCGTGCCTCCAGCGCCGCGACGGGACCGGCCTGGTCGGCCAGGAGCTGCTCGCCCTGCGCGGTGAGCGAGAGCGTGACGCGGCGCCGGTCCTTCTCGTCGCGCTCGCGCGAGATGAGGCCTCGGCGCTCGAGCGCTGCGACCAGGTCGGCCATCGACTGCGTGGTCACGAAGGAGTTGCGGGCGAGCTGGGCGGCGGTGACCTCCTGGCCTCGCTGGAGCACCGTCAGCGCCGTGTACTGCAGCGCGGTGATCCCGGCCGGGCGCAGCAGGTCGTCCAGGTGGGAGCGCACGGCCAGCTCCACCTGCTTGACGGCGTAGAGCAGGGACGGCGGCGCCTGGTCGACCGCGGCGTCGTGGGGCTTCGGCATGGGGAGAGGTTAGCCTCTTGCAAACCATCAGGAAACCTGTCAATCTGACGGTCGATCGTGAGGAGTGGCAGATGGGGCTGTTCGAACGCCGCGGCAACCTGGGCGTGGGCACCTGGCCGGCCCGACGGGCGCGCATCAGCCCGACGTCCGCGGCCCTGGTGCAGGGTGACACCACGCGCGCCTACGCCGACCTCGCCGAGCGGTCGGCGCGCCTCGCCACCGTCCTGCGCGAGGGTGCGGACGGGCGAGGCGGCGTCGGGCGTGGGGACCGGGTCGCCTACCTCGGGACCAACGACACCCGCGCCTTCGAGACGTTCTTCGCCGCCGGACTGCTGGGGGCGGTCTTCGCACCGCTGAACTTCCGGCTCGCACCGGCCGAGGTGTCGTCGCTGCTGCGCGACTGCGGCGCCCGCACCCTGGTGGTCGGGCACGGTGTGGACGACCTGGTCGTGGCCGCGCTGGCCCAGGAGACACCGGTCGAGCGCGTCCTGTCGTTCGGCTCCGCGCCGGTGGCGGCCGACGACCTCGAGCAGGAGGTGGCACAGGCCGCGCCGTTCACCGACGTCGTCGACGTCGTGCTCGAGGACCCCGCGCTGCTGCTCTACACCTCCGGCACCACCGGGCACCCCAAGGCCGCCGTGCTCACGCACGGCAGCCTGACGTGGAACACCTTCAACCAGCTGGGCCACATCGACTTCGTCAGCACCGACCGCATCCTGTGCTTCGCCCCGCTGTTCCATGCGGTGGGCTTCGGGCAGTCCACGCTCGCGACCCTCTTCAAGGGCGGCACCATCGAGATGCTCGACGGATTCGACGCCGGCACGGTGCTGCGCACGATCGCGGAGCGCCGGATCACCGGCATGGCCGTCGTGCCCACGATGCTGCAGATGATGGTCGAGCACCCCGACTGGGCGGACGCCGACCTGTCCTCCCTGCGGTACGTGAACTACGGCGGCTCGCCCGCCACCGAGCACATCAGCCGGGCGTGGCAGGAGCGTGGGGTCGTGCTGCAGCAGGGGTACGGCATGACCGAGGCCGCGCCCGGCGTCTACATGGCGCCGAACCGCGGGGGCGAGGACCGTCCGGTGTCGGTCGGGGTCCCGCACTTCTTCACCGACGTGGCCGTCCTCGGCGAGGACGGGTCCGTCCGTCCTGTCGGCACCGAGCAGGGTGAGCTGCTGGTGCGTGGTCCGCACCTCTTCGACGGCTACTGGGAGCGCCCCGAGGCCAGCGCCGAGACCGTCGTCGACGGCAGCTGGTTCCGGTCCGGCGACGTCCTGCGGGCCGACCCCGACGGCTGGGCCTACGTCGTGGACCGCGTGAAGGACATCGTCATCTCCGGCGGCGAGAACATCTATCCCGCCGAGGTCGAGGCCGCACTCGTGGCTCTCGAGGGCGTCCGGTCGGCGGCCGTGGTGGCGCGGCCCGACGACCGGTGGGGCGAGGTCGGTGTGGCCTTCGTCGAGCGCGCTCCCGGCTCCACCCTCACCGAGGACGACCTGCGGGCGCGCCTGGACGGCCGCCTCGCCCGGTACAAGACCCCCGCGCAGTTCGTCTTCGTCGACGCACTGCCTCGCAACGCCTCGGGCAAGGTGCTCCGCACCGACCTGCGGGGCCGAGTCAACCCTGGAGAGACCGCATGAACCCGCTCGACCTGCCCGACCTCCCCGCGTCCCTGCACGTCGAGCGGCACGGCGACGTGCTCGTCGTCAGGCTGTCCCGGGCCCACAAGCGCAACGCCCTGGACGACGCGACGGTGCTCGGCTTCGAGCGTCTGTTCGCCGATCCGCCGGCCTGGGCCCGGGCCGCCGTGCTCGACGCCGACGGCGACCACTTCTGCGCCGGGCTCGACCTGGCCGAGCTCGCCGAGCGCAGCACGGTGGAGGGCCTGCACCACTCCCGCATGTGGCACCGGGCGTTCGAGCGGATCGAGCGCGGCCGGATCCCCGTGGTGGCGGTCCTGCGGGGGGCCGTGATCGGCGGCGGGCTCGAGCTGGCCAGCGCGTGCCACGTGCGCGTGGCCGAGCCGTCGGCGTACTTCGCCCTGCCCGAGGGCCAGCGCGGACTGTTCGTCGGCGGAGGAGCCTCGGTGCGGGTCCCGCGCCTCGTCGGTGTGCACCGGATGACGGACATGATGCTCACCGGACGCGTGTACGACGCGGAGGAGGGGCACCGGGTCGGCCTCAGCCAGTACCTCGTGCCGGCCGGCGAGGGCACCAAGAAGGCGCTCGAGCTCGCCGAGACGATGGCCGGGATCTCGCCGGTCACCACCTACGCCGTGCTGCACGCCCTGCCGCGCATCGGCGAGGCCGACCCCGACCAGGGCTACTTCATCGAGTCGCTCATGGCCGCCGTGGCCGGCGGCAGCGACGAGGCCAAGACGTTGATGCGCGAGTTCCTCGACGGGCGGGGCGCACGGGTCCGCGGGAACGACGCGTGAGCGCCGAGCCGACCGGGTCCGCCCCGGAGGTGGTGTGGGAGCCGGCGCCGGACTGGCGCACGTCGACGCGCATCGGTGCCTTCGTGGGGTGGGTCGAGCAGCACCACGCCGTCACGGTCGAGGACTACGACGACCTGTGGCGCTGGTCCGTCGACGACCTCGAGGGGTTCTGGTCCTCCGTGTGGCACGTCTTCGGCGTCGAGTCCGACACCGAGCCGGGTCCCGCGCTGGCCGACGACGCGATGCCCGGTGCCACGTGGTTCCCGGGAGCACGACTCAGCTACGCACGGCACGCCCTCGACCTGCGCGAGGTCGACCCCGACGCGGTGGCCGTGGTGGCCGTGGGCCAGACCCGCGAACGCATCGACCTGACGTGGGCCGAGCTGCGTGACGCGGTGGCCCGTGCCCGGGCGGGCCTGCAGCGCCTGGGGGTGGCACGCGGCGACCGTGTGGCGGCCTACCTGCCCAACGTCCCCGAGACGGTCGTGGCCTACCTGGCGACCGCCAGCCTCGGAGCCGTGTGGGCCTCGTGCGCTCCTGAGCTCGGACCGCGCAGCGTCGTCGACCGGCTCGGCCAGGTCGATCCCGTGGTGCTGCTCGTCGTCGACGGGTACCGCTACGGCGACAAGCTCGTGGACCGGAGGGCCGAGGTGGCCGAGGTGCGCGCGGCCATGCCGACCGTGCGTCACGTCGTGCACGTGCCCTACGCCGGCGGCGAGGTGCCGGACACGGTGGCCTGGGCGGACTTGCTGGCCGAGCCCGCCGAGCCCGCCTACGAGGCCGTGCCCTTCGACCACCCCCTCTGCGTGCTGTTCTCCTCCGGGACCACGGGCAAGCCGAAGGCGATCGTCCACAGCCACGGCGGCCTGCTGATGGAGCACCTCAAGAACCACGCCCTGAGCTGGGACCTCGGGCCCGGCGACCGGTTGATGTGGTTCTCCACGACCACCTGGATGGTGTGGAACTCCCTCGTCTCCGCCCTCCTCGTGGAGTCCTCGATCGTGCTGGTCGACGGCAACCCCATGCACCCGGACCTGGACCTGCAGTGGCGTCTCGCCGCCGAGACCGGAGCCACGATGGCGGGCCTGAGCCCGGCATTCATCATGGCGTCGCGACGGGCCGGCCTCGACCCCGCTCGCCGGCACGACCTCTCGGCCCTGCGGCAGGTCGGTGCGGCGGGCAGTCCCCTGCCTGCCGAGGGCTACCACTGGATCCGTGAGGCGCTCGGCTCGCACGTGCTCCTCAACGTGGGCAGCGGTGGGACCGACGTCTGCGGCGGCATCGTGCAGGGAAGTCCTCTGCAGCCGGTCGTGGCGGGCGAGATCTCGGGTCCCTGCCTCGGCGTGGCGGCCTACGCCTTCGACGCGGAGGGACGGGCGGTGGTGGGCGAGCTGGGGGAGCTGGTGATCACCCGGCCGATGCCGTCGATGCCGGTCGGCCTGTGGGGTGACGCCGACGGCTCCCGCTACCGCGAGACCTACTTCGAGACGTACCCGGGCATCTGGCGGCACGGTGACTGGGTGCGGTTCTCGGCCTTCGGCACGTGCGTCGTGGCCGGCCGCTCCGACGCGACGCTCAATCGCGGCGGGGTCCGGCTGGGCACGTCGGAGTTCTACGACGTGCTCGGCTCGATGGCCGAGGTCGACGACGCGCTCGTCGTGCACCTGGAGGACGCGACGGGCGGCAACGGCGAGCTCGTCGTCTTCGTGGTCCTCGCCGGTGGTCGCGACCTCGACGACGCCCTGGTCGCAGGCATCGGTCGAGCCCTTCGCACGTCGCTCTCGCCGCGCCACGTGCCCGACCGTGTGGTCGCCGTGCCGGCGGTGCCGACCAACCGCACCGGCAAGAAGCTCGAGGTCCCGGTCAAGCGGCTCCTGCAGGGCGCGGCCCTGGAGGCGGTCGTCGCCCAGGACACCGTGGCCGATCCGAGCGTGTGGGAGCCGTTCCTGCGGCTGGCGGAGGCGAGCCGATGAACCACGTCGCCGTCGTGGGAGCGGGCGTGATCGGGCGTGCCTGGGTGGCGCAGCTCGTCTCCCGCGGGGTGCCGGTGCGGGTCAGCGACCCGTCGCCGGACACCTGGTCGCTGCTGGAGCGCGACGTCGAGCAGGCGCGACCCGCGCTGGAGGCGCTCGGTCACGACCCCGGCCGCTGGCAGGACCTCGTGACCGTCTCGTCGTCGCCGGCCGAGGCGGTCGACGGCGCGCGCTTCGTGCAGGAGAGCGGGCCGGAGGACGAGCAGGTCCGCGGCGCCCTCTACCGCGAGATCGACGAGGTCGCCCGGTCCGACGTCCCGGTCGCCAGCAGCACGTCGACCATGCTGCCCAGTCGCATCGCAGCCCTGGCTCCGGAGCACCCGGAACGGTTCCTCGTCGGTCACCCGTTCAACCCCGTGCACCTCGTCCCGCTGGTGGAGGTCGTGGGCGGCGAGGTCACCTCGCCGGAGGTGGTCGAGCGGGCCATGACCTTCTACGCCGAGGTCGGCAAGCGACCGATCCACGTGCGCCGGGAGGTCCCGGGGCACCTGGCCAACCGGCTGCAGGCGGCTCTGTGGCGCGAGGCCTACTCCCTCGTCGACCGCGGGGTGGCGACGGTGGCCGACGTCGACGCCGCGATCGCCCACGGCCCAGGGCTGCGCTGGGCGCTGCTCGGCCCGCTCGTCAACCAGCACCTCTCCGGGGGTGACGGCGGGCTCCGCCACGTGCTGGCCCACCTCGGTCCGCCCACCGAGGCCCTCATGGACGACCTCGGTCGCGCACCCCTGACCCCCGAGCTCCTCGAGACCCTCGCGGCCGGGGTCGACGACGAGCTGGCCGGGGTCGACCAGGCTGCCATGGCGGCGGACCGGGACGCCCTGCTCATCGCGCTGCTGTCCGCCAAGGCCGCCGCGCACCACCTGCCCTGAACCCACCCCTCCCGGAGGTCCCCGTGTACGAGTCCGCGATCGACGTCGAGTCCCTCGTGGCCATCGACGTCCACACCCACGTCGAGTCCGACGGCCACGGCCACTTCTCGCTCGACGACGAGCTGATGGACGCCTCGGCGAAGTACTTCAAGGCCGATGCGCTGCGCACCCCGACGATCGACCAGATCGCCGACCACTACCGCGAGCGGCAGATGGCGGCGGTGGTCTTCACGGTCGACGCCGAGCACGAGATGGGGCACCCGCCGCTCTCGAGCGAGGAGATCGCCGAGGGGGCGGCCCGGAACAACGACGTGCTGATCCCGTTCGGATCGGTCGACCCCCGACGTGGTCCCGAGGCGGTCGAGCGGGCGAGGCGGCTGATCGGCGACCACGGCGTGCGCGGCTTCAAGTTCCACCCGAGCCTGCAGGGGTTCCGGCCGGACGACGAGCGGTGGTACCCGCTGTACGAGGTGCTGCAGGACGCCGGCATGGTGGCGCTGTTCCACACCGGCCAGACCGGGATCGGCGCGGGCCTGCCGGGAGGGCGGGGCATCAAGCTGCGCTACTCCGACCCGATGCTGGTCGACGACGTGGCGGCGGACTTCCCGCAGCTCAGCATCATCCTGGCGCACCCCTCGGTGCCGTGGGTCGACAGCAGCATCTCTATCGCGACGCACAAGGCGAACGTGTTCGTGGACCTGTCGGGCTGGCGCCCGAAGTACTTCCCGCCGCAGCTGGTGCGCCAGGTGGGCACGCTGCTCAAGCACAAGGCGCTCTTCGGCTCGGACTTCCCGGTGATCACCCCGGACCGCTGGATGGCCGACTTCGACGAGCTCGACCTCAAGCCCGAGGTGCGCCCGCTCGTGCTGAAGGAGAACGCGGCGCGGCTGCTTCGGTTGTGACGGTCACTTGACAAGGAACCTGATAGACAGGATTCTTGTCTAATCGGTGTGAGGCAGAGCACACCACCCCCCTGATCGAGAGGTTCCACCATGAGGTCACGACTCGTCCCGATGGCAGCGGCGCTCGCTGCTGCCACCCTCGTCCTGTCCGCGTGCGGCGGCGGGTCAGACGACGACACCGCGGACGGTGAGCTGCAGAAGGTGTCCATCGGCATGCTGCCGATCGCCCCGACCGGCGCCCTCCAGGTCGGCATCGACCAGGGCTTCTTCGAGGACGAGGGCATCGAGCTCGAGGTCGACCTCGCGCAGGGTGGTGCCGCACTCGTCCCCGGCGTCATGTCCGGCGACCCCCAGTTCGCGTCCAGCAACCCCGTCTCGCTGCTCACCGCTCGCGACAAGGGCCTCGGCCTGCAGGTCGTCAGTCACTGGTCCTCCGACCTCGAGCCCCCGGAGGACGGCATCAACGGTGTCGTCTCCGCCGCCGACTCGGGCATCGAGTCGCCCGGCGACCTGGCGGGCAAGACCGTCGCCATCAACACGCTGCAGTCGATGGGCGACCTGACGATCCGCGAGGCCGTGCGCCAGGACGGCGGCGACCCCGACGACGTCGAGTTCGTGGAGCTGGCCTTCCCGGACATGCCCGCCGCGCTCGCGGCCGGCAACGTCGACGCGGTGTGGGTCCCCGAGCCCTTCCTCGGTGGCCTCGTCGCGGACGGCTCCACGCTCGTGGGCTACACCAGCCAGACCGCGGTCCCCGGCCTGCCGACGCAGTACATCTTCACGTCGGAGCAGCTCGCGAAGTCCGACCCCGAGCTCGTCGCCTCGATGGAGGCGGCGCTGGCCAAGACGCTCGAGTACGCCGACGAGCACCCCGACGAGGTCAAGGAGGCCGCCACGCGCGTCACCGAGATCCCTGCCGCGGCGCTCGAGAACGCCGGCATGGAGGCCTTCGGCACCGACCTGCGAAAGGACCAGCTCACCCGGGTCGGCGAGCTGATGCTCGACGAGGGCTGGATCAAGAAGCCGGCCGACGTCGACGGACTTCTGCCCAAGTCGTAGGGCCCGACCGTCGCCCGGACCCGCCACCGCGGAGCCACCCGAGGGCCACGTCGCCACCGACACCTACGGTGGGGACGTGGCCCTCGATCCTCCCCAGCAGGTCCCGTACCGGCTCGTGCCGGCACCGCCGTCGCGGCGTCTCTCCGAGCGCTTCTTCGGACGGTTCCGGCGCGTCGGACTCCGCGGCGTCCTGGCCGACCTCGACCGTCGGGGCAGCCGCGCCGAGGTCCCGGGGGAGGCCGCGGTCGGCGGCATGCAGTGGGAGGAGCGCGACGCGACGTCGCAGCGGTGGTGGCCGCAAGGCATCACGACGTCGGCCGACGCCTACGGCCCCGACCCGCAGTCGGGCACCTTCGAGGGTCGCCCGGTCGTCGTCGTCAGCTGGTACGCGCACGGCGTCCTCGGCTGGTTGACGCTGGGCTCGCGCATCTCCGTCATCGACCACGCCGACGACGCAGCGCCCCGCTACCGGCACGTGCTGCTCGTGGCACCGCGTCGGGTGCTCGGCCTGCACCTGCTGCGTCCCGTGCGGGTCCACGCCGGGGGCATCGTCTGGTACGGCGACCACCTGTTCGTGGCGGGCAGCTCCGGAGGCGTCCGCGTCTTCGCCCTCGACGACGTGATCCGCGTGCGCAACCGGTGGCGCACCCGCGGCTACCGGTACGTGCTGCCCCAGCGGACCCACTACGCCGCCGACACCGACGCCGGTGTCCGACCGATGACCTACTCGTTCATGTCGCTCGACCGCCGGGGCGACGTCGACCACCTCGTCGCCGGCGAGTACGGGCGCAAGGGCGGCAGCCATCGCATGGTCCGCTACGAGCTCGACCGCGACACCCACCTGCTGCGCTCGGGCGAGACCGAGCCAGCCGTGCCGATCGAGGTGCACGACGCGGTCGCGCCACGCATGCAGGGTGCCGTCCTGGTCGACGGCACGTGGGTGATCACCGCGAGCGCGGGCGAGGACAACCCGGGCGACCTGTGGATCGGGCGGCCCGGTGCCCTCACGCGGCGCCGCGGCGTGCTGCCCACCGGGCCCGAGGACATCACGTGGTGGCCGCAGCGTGGGCAGCTGTGGTCGCTCACGGAGTGGCCCGGCCGTCGCTGGGTCTACGGCATCGACGCCGACACCTGGGTGCGGCCGACGTCGCAGGATTGACGGGTCAGAGGCCCAGCAGCGCGCGGGCGTCCTCGCGCATCTGCACCTTGCGCACCTTGCCGGTGACGGTCATCGGGAACTCCTCGACCACGTGCACGTAGCGCGGCACCTTGTAGTGCGCGAGGCATCCGGTGCAGAAGTCCCGGACGGCCTCGACGGTGAGCGGCTCGGCGCCGTCGCGCATGCGCAGCCACGCCATGAGCTCCTCGCCGTACCTCGCGTCGGGCACGCCCACGACCTGGGCGTCGAGGACGTCGGGATGCGTGATCAGGAACTCCTCGATCTCGCGCGGGTAGATGTTCTCGCCGCCACGGATCACCATGTCCTTGATGCGTCCGGTGATGCTCAGGTAGCCGTCGTCGTCCATGACAGCGAGGTCACCGGTGTGCATCCAGCCGTCGGCGTCGATGGCCTCGGCCGTCTTCTCCGGCTCCTGCCAGTAGCCGATCATCACCGAGTACCCGCGCGTGCAGAGCTCGCCGGCCGTGCCGCGTGGCACGACCTCGCCCGTGGTCGGGTCGACCACCTTCGTCTCGAGGTTCGGGTGGACCCGACCGACGGTACTCACGCGTCGTTCGACGCTGTCGTCGGTGCGGGTCTGCGTGGAGACCGGCGACGTCTCGGTCATGCCGTAGCAGATCGAGACCTCCCCGGCTCCCATCCGCTCGATGACCTGCTTCATGACCTCCACGGGGCACGGCGAGCCGGCCATGATGCCGGTGCGCAGGGCCGACAGGTCGTGGTCGTCGAAGGACGGGTCGGCGAGCATCGCGATGAACATCGTGGGCACGCCGTAGAGCGACGTGCACCGCTCCTCGGCGGCCGCGCGCAGGGTGGCGGCGGGGTCGAACATGGGCGCCGCGACCACCATCGTCGCGCCGTGCGAGGTGGCCGCCAGGTTGCCCATCACCATGCCGAAGCAGTGGTAGAAGGGCACGGGGATGGCGATGCGGTCGTCGGACGTGTAGTGCAGCAGCTCGCCCACGGCGAAGCCGTTGTTGAGGATGTTGCGGTGCGAGAGCGTGGCGCCCTTGGGGAAGCCGGTGGTGCCCGACGTGTACTGGATGTTGATCGGGTCGGTCGCCTCGAGGGTGGCCTCGATGGCGTCGACGTCGAGGTCGCTCGCGCGGCCGGCGTCGAGCAGGCCCTGCCAGCTGGAGGTGCCGATCAGCAGCACGTCGGTGAGCGTCGGGTGGTCGGGACGGACCTCGTCGATCATGTCGGCGAACGAGCTGCCCTTGAGCTCGGGGACGGCCACGATCGCGCGCATGCCCGACTGGCCGACGACGTAGCCCAGCTCGTGCGCGCGGTAGGCGGGGTTGACGTTCACGAGCACCACGCCGAGCCGGGCCGTGGCGTACTGCACCAGGGTCCACTCCGCACAGTTCGGTGCCCAGATGCCGACGCGGTCACCCTTCTCGATGCCGAGCGACGCGAGGCCGCGGGCCACCACCTCGACGTCGGCGGCCAGCTCGCGGTAGGTCCAGCGTCGGCCGGTGGCGCACTCGACGAGTGCCTCGGTGTCGGGCACCCGCGCGACGGTGGCGGCGAGGTCGGCGCCGATCGTGGTCTCCAGCAGCGGCACCTCGGCGCTGCCTGCGGTCTGGCTGAGCTGCTGGTCCATCGTGTCCCCCCACGTGCCGGCCGACGTGCCGTCCGAGCCGGGTGTGTCCTGGCTCACGTCGAGTCTGCCACGCGCTCGATGGGACGACTCAGGACGTCGCGTCGAGCACCCGCAGCACGTTCTTCCCGGTGAGGCGGGCGAGGTCGTCGGCCGACCACCCGCGCCGAGCGAGCGCGTCGAGCAGGATCGCGTGACCGGTCACGTCCCCCATCGCCTCGGGGAAGAGCTCGAACCCGTCGTAGTCGCCGCCGAGTCCCAGGTGGTCGACGCCGACGACCTCGCGGGCGTGCTCCACGTGCGCGACGACGTCGTCGACGGTGACCCGCGGCATGGGGCCGGCGCCGGTGGGGTCGACCTCCCGGTGGGCGAACCAGGCGCCGAAGTCGGCGTTCACGAACGGCGGCACGTAGGTGACCATGAGGACGCCGCCGTTGCCGGGGAGCCGTTCGAGGACGTCGTCGGGGACGTTGCGCGGGTGGTCGGTGACGGCCCGGCACGAGGAGTGGCTGAAGATCACCGGCGCGGTGGTGACGTCGAGGGCGTCGTGCATCGTCGTGGCCGCCACGTGGGACAGGTCGACGAGCATGCCGAGCGCGTTCATCTCGCGCACCACGTCGCGGCCGAAGTCGGTCAGGCCACCGTGCTCGGGCTCGTCGGTGGCGGAGTCGGCCCACGGGGTGTTCTCGTTGTGGGTGAGGGTCATGTAGCGGACGCCGAGGCTCGCGAGCTGCCGCAGCACGGCGAGCGAGCCGTCGATGCTGTGGCCGCCCTCGGCGCCGAGCAGGGACGCCAGTCGGTCCGAGGCCCACGCGTCGCGCACGTCGTCGCCGGTGCGGCAGAGCGCGAGCCGGTCGGGGTAGCGCGCGACGAGCCGGTGCACCCAGTCGACCTGCTCGAGCGTGTACGTGACGGCGTCGGCCCCGCGCTGCGAGCAGGGCGCGTAGACGGACCAGAACTGGCCGCCGACCCCTGAGCGACGCAGCCGGACCAGGTCGGTCTGGAACGCCGGGTCCTCGCCCGCAGCAGCGCGGTCCACGTCGAGCCCGTCGACGGAGTAGCCGGCGCTCTCGCGCATCTCCCACGCGAGGTCGTCGTGCCCGTCGATCAGTGGCGCGGCCGCGACGGCCTCCCGCGCCGCCGCCTCGGTCAGCAGGTCCCCGAACGTCTCCATGCCCCCACCGTAGGCATCAGCGATGGTCTCGATACGCACGACCCACTCCTCCGTCGCGGGTCGCGCTACTCGATCAGCGAGGCGTCGGGCCCTCGGTGGTCGAGTAGCGGTCCCGGCGACGAAGGAGCTCGGGACCGCGTATCGAGACCACCCCACCCGTCACCAGGTGGCAGGCTGGCCGCATGCACCCGCTGCACGAGCTGACCCTGGCCGACCTGCGCCGTCGCACGAGCATCAAGTGGACGATGCACGACCCCGACGTCATCCCGATGTTCGTGGCCGAGATGGACGTGCCGCTCGCCGAGCCCGTGGCGCGTGCGCTGACCGACGCCGTGACCCGCGGCGACACCGGCTACCCGCAGCCGCGCGTGTACGCGGAGGCCCTCGCCGACTTCGCCGCCGACCGCTGGGGCTGGACCGGGCTCGACCCGGCACGCACGCTCGCCGTCGCCGACGTGATGGTCGGCATCGAGGAGGTCCTGCGGCTCACCGGCGCCGCCGACGTGCCGGTCATCGTGAACCCGCCGGTCTACCAGCCGTTCTTCGACGCGGTCGGCCACGTGGGCCGACCGCTGGTGGAGGTGCCGCTCGGCGACGACGGGCGCCTGGACCTCGGCGCGCTGGCTTCCGCCTTCGCAGGGAACCCCGGCGCCACCTACCTGATGTGCAGCCCGCACAACCCCACTGCCGTCGTGCACACCGCCGAGGAGCTGGGCGCGGTCGCCCGACTGGCGCACGAGCACCGGGTCCGGGTGGTCGTCGACGAGATCCACGCGCCCCTGGCCGCGGTCTCCACCGACGACGACGCCTTCGTGCCCTACCTGTCCGTCGACGGCACCGACGACGCGTACGCCGTGCTGTCGGCGTCGAAGGCGTTCAACCTCGCGGGCGCCAAGGCGGCCGTGGTGGCCGGTGGTGCGGCCACCGCCGACGAGATCGCCTCGGTGCCGGAGATCGTGAGCCACGGTCCGAGCCACCTCGGCACCATCGCCCACGTCGCGGCGCTCACCGACGGCCGACCCTGGCTCGACGCCCTCCGCGCCGACATCGCGGAGAACCGGGCGCTGCTCGGCGACCTCGCGGCGGAGCACCTCCCGCGCGCCGGCCTCCTCGCCGGCCCCGGCACCTACACGGCTTGGCTCGACCTCCGCGCGTACGACCTGGGCGCCGATCCCGCCGCCACGCTGCTCGCGTCGGCCCGCGTCGCACTGGCACCGGGACTCGCGTTCGGCGGCTCGTCCGGCGTCGGCGACGGGCGCGCGAGGCTGACCTACGCGACCCCGCCAGACGTGCTGCGTGAGGCCGTCGAGCGGCTCAGCGCCGTGCTCGACTGAGGGCGGGGCTCGTCCGATGGCGCAGTTCGTCGCACCGGCCGCCTGGGGTGCGCGCAACGGGCCAGGCATCGTCCGCCGTGCCCTCGACGCCGGGCGCACCTGGCGGGCGGTGCTGGTGATAATGGGCACGACGCTGTTCTCGTCGCTCTTCACCGTCGTCTGGGCGGTCACCGTGGCGATGGGACGCCCGCTGCTCTCGCTGGTCTTCGGCCTCGCGTGCTGGAGCGGCTGGGTGGTGGTCGTCGACGCCGTGGGGCGGTGGGTCCGTGCGCCGCACGCCGACGCCGGGCCGGTGCTCGCCACGGCTCCCTCCGGACGTCCCGCCACCGCGTGGCTCCGGCCGGGGTGGGCCCTCGCGCGACCGTGGGCCGTCGTCGCGGCGTTCTCGATCGTGGTGGTCGGCGAGGGCGTGGCCTGGGTGCTCGGGGACAGCAGTGCCTGGACGCTCCTGGGCGCGGGGTTCGTGGTCCTCCTGCTCGTGCCGAACCTCTGGATGGCGCGGCGCGGGGTGCAGGCGGGTGGGCTGTTCCTGACGGCCGAGGGCGTCGAGCACGTGTGGGGGCCGGCGTCCACGCGGGTGTCGTGGGAGTCGCTCGAGATCGTCGGCCCGCTCGGCCTCGAGCGGACACCCGGCCTCGAACGAGTGCGACGAGGGGAGTGGTGGTGCGTGGACACCACGGACCGCAGCGGCCGTGCCATCCCGATCCCGTCCGCCTACCTGGGCGACCGCACCGACGTGCTGCGCCGCCTGCTGATCGACCACGCCACCCGGCCCGCGCAACGCCACGCGCTCGGGACGAGTCCGTCGCTCGAGTGGGCGGCGACCGTGGCGGGGCTCCCTGGTCGGACCGCACCCGGCTGAGCGGTCAGGGCGACGGGACCACGAGGTCGGCGGTCCCGCTCCGGGCCAGCACCCGCCGCGCGTTGGGCTCGTCCACCTCGTCGACCCACGCCTGTGCCGCCTCGCGGGTCTTGCCGTGCTTGACGTGGCGGTCCACGAGGCGCGACCGACGACGACCGTCGTCGAGGTCGACGAACCAGACCTCGTCCAGCTCGGCGCGCACGTCGGGCCACGGGTCGGCGTCGTCGAGCAGGTAGTTGCCCTCGGTCACGACGACACGGTGCGACGGTGCCACGGTGATCGAGGCGGCGATCGGCTGCTCGAGGTCCCGCTCGAAGCCGGGGGCCAGCACGTCGTTGCCGGTCTCGGCGCGCAGGCGTCGGAGCAGGTTCAAGTAGCCGTGCGCGTCGAAGGTCTCCGGAGCTCCCTTGCGGTCGAGCAGGCGGCGTTCGGCGAGGGCGACGTCGGCGAGGTGGAAGCCGTCCATCGGCACGCGCACGGCCGGCAAGCCGTCGGCGGTGAGCCGGTTGGCCAGCCGCTTGGCGAGCGTGGACTTGCCGCTGCCCGGGGCGCCGACGACGCCGAGCAGCACGCGGCGTCCCGCAGCGGCGTCGGCCACGCGGGTGACGCGCGCGGCAAGGTCGTCGAGGTCCACGTCCGGCATTCTCCCGCATCGCTCACCGGCAGCCGTCCGAAGCACGATGATGTGTGATCTAGACATACTGTGTGCCACACAGTAATGTGACGGCATGACCTGGGACGACCACCTCCGCACCCACCTGCAGGAGCTGCGCCGCGGCACCGTCGTGGTGGCCAGCCTCGCCGCCCTGCGCGAGCCCGGCTACGGCTACGGCCTGCTGCAGACGCTCGCCGACGCCGGCTTCAGCGTCGACGCCAACACGCTCTACCCGCTGCTGCGGCGCCTCGAGGACCAGGGCCTGCTGGCGAGCGAGTGGGACACCACCGAGTCCCGGCCCCGCAAGGTCTACCGGACGAGCCGCGACGGCGAGCAGCTGCTCGCCGCGCTGCTGGCCGACCTCGACGCCGTACGCACCTCCATCGAGTCCCTCACGGAAGGGCATCTGCCATGACCACCCAGACGACCACCCTGACCGACCGCTACGTGCACGCCGTGCTGCGCTCGGTGCCCGAGGACCGACGCGACGACATCGGCCGCGAGCTGCGTGCCTCGATCGCCGACATGGTCGAGGCGCGCACGGACGCCGGCGAGCCCGAGGCCGACGCGGAGCGTGGTGTGCTCACCGAGCTCGGCGACCCGGGCCTGCTCGCCGCGCAGTACGCCGACCGGCCGCTGCACCTGATCGGCCCCCGCTACTTCCTCACCTACTGGCGGCTGCTGCTCAGGCTGCTGGCCTGGATCCCGGCGACGGTCGCGGTCGTGGTGGCGGCGGTCAGCCTGATCACCGAACCCGACGCGGCGTCCGCGATCGGCGACGGCATCGCGGCCGGGATCGAGACGGCACTGCACGTGGCCTTCTGGACCACCCTCGTGTTCGCGATCCTCGAGCGGGTCGACGTCGACCCCGGCCTGCCGGGCTGGACCGTCGACTCCCTGCCCGAGGCGCCGCAGGAGCGCGACGTCTCCCTGGTCGACACGGTGGCGTCGATCGTGTTCATCGCCTTCTTCATCATGGTGCTGATCGGCCAGAACTTCCGCAGCTGGGTTCAGGGGCCTGACGGCGACGACGTCGCGGTGCTCGACCCCGACCTGTGGTCCGGCTGGCTGCCGTTCCTCATCGGGGTGCTCGTGCTGAACATCGCGCTCGAGGTGTGGCGGTACCGGGTCGGCCGCTGGACGTGGCCGCTCGTGGCTGCGATGGCCGTCGTGTCCGCCGCGTTCGCCCTGCCGGTCGCCTGGCTGGCGTGGGACGAGTCGCTGCTCAACGCCGCCTTCGTCGACGCCGTGGGCATGAGCTCGCAGGTGCTCGAGTACGTGAACCTCGGCATCGTGGTGGGTTCGCTCCTGACCATCGTCGCCGAGGTCGGCGACGCCGCGTGGAAGGCCCACAAGGCGACCCCGCTGACCGCCGGCACGGCCCCGATCGCCCGCTGACCTCGCTGCGGTCGGCGCGTGACGGTCCGGTAAGGTACCCCGCGGTGGCGTGTCCGAGCGGCCGAAGGTGCATCACTCGAAATGATGTGTGGGGTCAAACCCACCGTGGGTTCAAATCCCACCGCCACCGCCGATGACGAAGGGCCCCGAGCGTTCTGTGCTCGGGGCCCTTCGTCGTCCCCGAGTGCTGGGGATTTGGGAGGAGCGACGAAGGAGCGACGGCTCCCACCGCCACCGCCGATGACGAAGGGCCCCGAGCGTTCTGTGCTCGGGGCCTTCGTCGTCCCCGGCCCTGCTTCCGTCCACCACGGGCGGCCCCGTCGAGTTTGCCTCCGCCCGGCCACGGGTACGTCGAGCGCACCTGCACACCGCAGCGCAACGGGAGGGCACCATGACGGACAAGAAGGCCGGACTCGCCGGCAAGGCACGAGACATCGCCGAAGAGGTCGTCGACGAGGTGAAGTCCACCGTCGCCGGTGCCGCACCCGTGCTCCCCGGTACGCCCGGGAGTGGGACGCCGACGGTCGAGGAACCGACCGAGCCGCACGACCCGCTGCCGCCGAAGCCGTCCCAGCACGGTCCGATCCCGCACTCGCCGACCGGCGCGCCGTCGCGCGACAGCAAGAAGTCGGCCGCCCAGCAGGGCCCGACCCTGACCACGGCCACCGGTGTGCCCCTGCGGGAGACCGACCACTCCCTCAAGGCGGGTGCTCGCGGACCTGTGCTGCTGCAGGATCACCACCTGCGCGAGAAGATCATGCACTTCGACCACGAGCGGATCCCCGAGCGCGTCGTGCACGCCCGCGGCGCGGCCGCCCACGGCGTCTTCCGGTCGAACGGCACCGCGTCCAGGCTGACCCGCGCAGCGTTCCTCGCGGAGGGTGCGACGACGCCGGTGTTCACCCGGTTCTCGACCGTCCTGGGCTCGCGCGGCTCGGCCGACTCGGTGCGTGACACCCGTGGGTTCGCCGTGAAGTTCTACACCGAGGAGGGCAACTTCGACCTCGTCGGCAACAACATCCCGGTGTTCTTCATCCAGGACGCCATCAAGTTCCCGGACGTCATCCACGCCGGCAAGCCGCACCCCGACATCGAGATCCCGCAGGCGCAGAGCGCACACGACACCTTCTGGGACTTCGTCTCGCTGCACACCGAGGCCCAGCACCACGCGATCTGGAACATGTCCGACCGCGGCATCCCCCGGTCGTACCGGATGATGGAGGGCTTCGGCGTCCACACCTTCCGCCTGGTCAACGCGGCGGACGAGACGACGCTGGTCAAGTTCCACTGGAAGCCGCGCCTGGGCGTCCACTCCCTGACGTGGGAGGAGGCGCAGATCGCGGCCGGGGTCGATCCCGACTTCCACCGTCGCGACCTCGCGGACGCCATCGAGTCCGGCGCCCACCCCGAGTGGGACCTCGGCGTGCAGGTCTTCCCCGACACCCCGGACCAGATGTTCGAGGGGATCGACCTCCTCGACTCGACGAAGCTCGTGCCCGAGGAGCTCGCCCCCGTGCAGGTCATCGGCACGATGACGCTCAACGCCAACCCCGGCAACTACTTCGCCGAGACCGAGCAGGTGGCGTACCACGCGGGCCACTTCGTGCCGGGCATCGACGCCACCGACGACCCGCTGTTCCAGGGTCGACTCTTCTCCTACCTCGACACGCAGCTGACCCGCCTGGGCGGTCCGAACTTCGACCAGATCCCGATCAACCGGCCGCACGCCCCGGTCAACGACATGCTGCGCGACGGCTACCACCAGGACGCCGCCCACACCGGCGTCGCGCCCTACAAGCCCAACTCGCTCGACGGCGGCTGCCCGTTCCTCGCCGGGGAGGACATGAGCGCGTTCATCGACGTGCCCCAGCCCGTGAAGGCGTCGGCCAAGGTGCGCGAGGCCCCGGCCACCTACGACGACCACTTCAGCCAGGCTCGGCTGTTCTACCTCAGCCTCACCCCGGTGGAGCAGAACCACGTCGCACAGGCGTACACGTTCGAGCTGGGCAAGTGCTACGAGCAGGCGATCAAGGAGCGCCAGCTGCTCGCGCTGGCCAACATCGACAGCCACCTGTGCGAGCTGGTCGCCGACGGCCTCGGACTGCCCGCTCCGGAGGCGACCCTCCCGCTGACCGAGGAGGTGCCGAGCCCGGCGCTCTCGCAGGTCGGCGGGACCTGGCCGACGGACGGTCGGTTGATCGGGATCGTCGTGCCCGACGACCTCGAGGACCTGAGCGGCGTGCGCGAGGTGCGCGACGCGGTCTTCGCCGGTGGCATGGTGCCGCTGGTCATCGCCTCCCGCGGCGGGATGCTGGACGACGGTGAGGGCGATCCCGTCGCGGTGCAGCGGACCTTCCTGACCGTCCGATCGATCGAGCTCGACACCATCCTGCTCGCCGGCGCGCCGCAGGCGGCCAAGGACGCCGACCCGTCGGCCGACGCGAAGGCCGCCGCACCCAGCGCCGGCACCCTCGACCCTCGCGTCGCCCTCCTCGTGTCCGAGGCGCACCGCCACGGGAAGGCGTTGGGCGGGTGGGGCGACGCCGTCGCCGCGCTCGAGGCGAGCGGCCTGCCCGCCGCGCCCGCCGGCGTCTACGTCGGCGACACCCCGGCGGACGTCCTGGAGCAGGTGACGACGATGCTCGGCGCCCACCGGGTCTGGGAGCGCTTCCCGGAGGGCTGAGGGTCGCGGTGAGGACCGACGAGACCGACCGGGTCTCGTCGGTCCGGGCCGGCAGCCCCGTGGGCGCGGATCCGTGGCTCGCTCCGCGCCGGGCACTATGCTGACGGCGTGCGAGAGACCGCGATGCTGAGCCGGGTTGCCGGGCTGCTCGCGTTCGTCCTCTGCCTCACCGCGACCGGCGAGTCCACCACCACGGTGGGCGTCGCGGTCGCGATCGCTGCGGCCCTGCTCGTCGCCGCGAGCTCGCGCGTGGTCGTGGCTCACCGCGCCGGTGGGGTCGGGGTGGTCCGCGGCGAGGTCGCGGCCCTGGTGCCCGTGCTCTCGTCGCGCATCGCGGACCCGGTGCGTCAGCCGGTGCGTCCGCGCGCTCCCGGTCTGGTCTGAGGTCGCCTTCGGGCGACGCGCCCGATCCGATCCTCAGACCAGGAGATGTCCATGCTCGACCCGTTGAAGCACGTCCTGTCCACCCTCATGTCCACCGCCCATGCCCTCGCCGAGAACCTCGGGGCCGACCCCGGTGGTGCCGTCGGCTGGTGCCTCAGCATCGCCGCGATCGTGGTGGTGGTGCGGGGGTTGCTGCTGCCGCTCACGGTCCACCAGGTGCGCAACGCGCGGCGCATGGCGGTCGCCAGGCCCCACCTGCAGGAGATCGCCCAGCGCTACAAGGGACGCACCGACCCCGACAGCGTGCGCGCCATGATGGAGGAGAGGCGCGCCCTGTCAGCCGAGCACGGGGTCTCGCGGCTCGGGTGCCTGCCCGTGCTGGTGCAGCTGCCCGTCTGGTTCGCGCTGTACCACCTGATCTCCGACGTCGCCGCCGGCTCGGCCGTCGGGTCGATGGACGCCGGCCAGGTGGAGCTGTTCGACCGCGCCCAGCTGCTCGGCGCGGGCCTGGTCGACAGCGGCGTGCTCGGCCAGGACGGCTCGCACCTCGCCGTGGTGCTGACCCTCGCGGTCGTGGCCGCGGCCGTGTCGTTCGCGACGCAGCACTTCTTCGTCATGCCCAACACGACGACGGACGGCATGCCGGAGGCGGTGCAGCAGGCCACGCGTCTGATGCCCACGCTGTCCTCCGTCGGGCTGCTGGCGGCGGGCGCCTTCGTGCCGGTGGGGCTCCTCGTCTACTGGGTCTTCAGCCAGGTGTGGACGCTCGGCCAGTCGTTCGTCGTCTGGCGCTGGTTCCCGACCCCGGGGACGCGGGCCGCCCAGCGGCACGGACAGTGACCGGGCCCCGGACGCATCGCGGGCCGGCGGCGGGGAACACCCGTGTCATGAGCAGCTCTCCCGCTGTACGAAGCCGACTGACCGCGCAGGTCCGCGACGGCATCGCCCGGCACCCCCGCCTGCCCCGGGCGGCCAAGGCGGCGGTGGCCGCCGTGCTGGCGTGGCTCGTGGTCCAGCCCCTCGGCGGTGCTGCCGATGAGTACCCGTACTACGCCCCGCTGGGCGCGGTCATCGCCGTCTCGGCGACGGTGGCCGACTCCGTCAAGGCGTCCGTGCAGGGGGTGGTGGCCATCCTCCTCGGGGCGGCGCTCGCCGTCGCGGCCGCCGCCGTCGTGCCGACGGTGCCGGGCCTGGCCGTCGTCGTGCTCCTCGGCACGCTCGCGGCAGGGTGGTGGCGCTTCGGCGAGATGGGCGACTGGGTGCCGATCGCAGCCCTGTTCGTGCTCATCATCGGCAGCAGCGGCCTGGTCGACTACCTCATCGGCTACGTGCTGCTCACCGGGCTGGGCGCGGCCGTCGGGGTCGCGGTGAACGCAGCCCTGCCGCCGATGCCGCTGGTGCCGGGGGACCGCCAGATCACCGTCGCCCGCGAGGCGCTCGCCGCGCAGCTCGACGACCTCGCCGACGCACTGCGCAGCGACCCGCCGCTGGACCGCGAGCAGTGGCTCGCTCGGCACCACGACATCCGTCCGCGCGCGCAGGCCATGGGACGGCTCGTCACCCAGGCCACCCAGGTGCGTCGGGTGAACTGGCGCGCCCGTCGGTGGCAGGAGTGGGCCGATCGCCAGGTCGAGCACGCACGGGCGCTCGAACGTCTCTCGCTGGTGGTCGACGACCTCGCCGGCCTGCTGGCGATGACCGAGCACGCCGGTCGTGAGGACGTCGCGCTCGGTCCGCGTCTGCGGCAGCCCGCGGCCGAGGCCATGGAGGCGGTCGCCGTGATGCTGCGCGAGGGGAAGGACGAGGACGGTCCGCCGTCCCAGGACGTGCGCGACCGCGCCGACGCCGCCGTCGAGATGCTGGCCGAGTCCGTGACGGAGCGGGTGCGGGCCGGGGTCACCGAGGTGCTCGCGGCCGGGGCCGTGGTCACCGCCCTCAGGCAGCTGGTCGCAACGGTGTGACGGTGCGCCTACGACGTCCGGCGCTGCTCGACGTGGCCGGCTGACGTGGACGACTCCTCGTCCCGCCGACGCTCCCGCCGAGCCAGGGCCGACGTGGCGAAGGAGGCCGCCACCCAGGCGACGAGCACGCCGAGCGACGTCGCGACCCCCGATCCCTGGCGGAAGGCCACGGCGCGGGCAGCGTCGAGGCCGGCCGCGTGCGGCAGCCACGACGTCACCGAGCGCCAGGCGACCGGTTGCTGCCACGGGTCGGTCCCGGCCAGTGCGGGCAGCGCGGTCAGGAGCAGCACGGCGACCGCCAGGGCCAGGCCCCAGACGTCGAGCACGCTGAGCAGGGCCTGCGTCACCGCGCAGGCTGCCAGCGTCGTGGCGCCCAGCACCAGCCACCATCCGCGCCAAGGGCCGGACGTGGTCGTGGCCGCGGCGATGGCGAGGGCGAGCCCGACCGCGGCGCTGAGCACCACCGAGGCCGCGGCCCGACGGATCCCGTCCTGCGTGGTGTGTGCCTGCGGTCCGCGCCACCAGGCGAGGGCCGCGACGCCGAGCATCCCCGCCGCCACGGCCACCAGCGGGGCGAGGTCGACCACGCGTCGATCGAGCACGGAGGCCCTCGGTGGCACCTCCTCGACGTCGAGCGTTCGTCCCAGGGACGCGGAGAGGGCTCGCACGTGCGCCACCACGGCAGCGGTCAGCTGAGGATCCTGCGACCCAGGGACCAGCACGAGGTCGCGCTCGGTCGCCAGGTCGACGACCACCACGGCCGTCGCGGCTCCCGACTCCAGCCGGTCCACACCCTCGCGGCGGTCCTGCGTCGCGGACGCGTCCAGGGTGCCTGCGGCGTCGGCGCGGGCGGCGAGGGCCTGCCCCACGACGGCCGGCGCGACGATCGTCACCGGCGCCTCGTGGGGGTCGTCGCCGACCACGAGGGTCGAGACGAGGAGCAGGCCGACCACCTGGGTCACCACGACGAGGACGAGCGGCACCCAGCGTCGTCCGGACATGGCTGGACCCTACCGACGTGAGATCGTGACGGCATGGTCCTGCCGCGTGCCCCGTGGCGCGTACGGGTCCTCGCCGTCACGGTTCCCGCCCTGGTGGCCATGCTGGCCCTCGCCTCGCTCGCCGCCCCCGACGTCGAGGAGCCGGCGCGCGTGGGCGCGGCCGACCAGACCCGGTGCCTGCCGATCGAGCCGATCCGCTCGGTCGCGGACCTCAACGACCTGGTCACGAAGGTGCGGGGGCGCGGAGAGTTCGAGGGCGCCGACGTCGGCGCGGACGTCACGCTGCAGGACGGCCGGCGTCTGTGGGTCTTCGGTGACACCCTCCGCTCGGCCGACTTCGACGGCCAACGCTTCGTGCGCAACTCCATGCTGGTCTTCGGCGACGAGTGCGCCCAGGTGGTGCTGCCGCCCGACAAGGGTGCGCTGATCCCGGACCGTGCCGACGGCGTGGGGTACTGGCCGATGTCGGTCGCCAAGGTCGAGCGCACCGGCTACGACCTGGTCGGCGTGAGCGCGCAACGGGTCGAGGGTGCCGCCGCGCCTGACGGTGAGCTCGCGTTCGACAACCTGGGCCCCGCGATCGCGCTGTTCATCGTGCCTCGGGGCCGCACCCCGCAGCTGCTGTCGGTCCGCGACGTCGGCGCGGACCGGTCCGGCACCGAGCGGCCCACGTGGGGTGCTGCCGCGACGGTCCACGACGGCTGGGTCTACCTCTACGGCACCGCGAACCCGGGCGAGCGGCTGGTGTTCGGCTTCGACCTACGGGTGGCAAGGGTGCGTCCCGACGACATCCTCGACATCGGTCGGTGGCGCTACTGGGACGGCGAGTCGTGGAGCCGCAGAGCCGAGGACGCCGCGGTGCTGATCCCCGCGCAAGGTGGCGTGTCGCAGACGTTGAGCGTGTTCGAGCGCGCCGGTCGGTGGTACGCCGTGAGCAAGCGCGACGAGTTCCTCGGCACCGACCTGGTGATCTGGTCCGCGCCCTCGCCGACCGGTCCCTTCACGGCGGGGCCGCCGCTGGCGTCGATCCCGTCGTCGTCGAAGGGGCGGCTGCGCTACATGCCGCTGGCGCACCCGGACCTGCTGCCCGAGGAAGGCAGCGTGGTCGTCTCCTACAGCCAGAACGACACCGATCCCGCGGTCGTGGCCGAGGACCCGTTCCTCTACCGGCCGCGGTTCCTGCGGGTTCCGCTGCCCTGACGCGAGGCGGGAGGTTCGCGGACCGGGTCCAGCACCGCTGCCAGCTCCGCCTGGTACGCGGCGTAGGCGGTCGCCATGGCCGGACCGTTCCAGGTCTCCGGTCGCAGCGACGGGGGCAGGGCGGGGTCGGTCCGCAGGTGCCGCACCAGCGCGGCGGCGACGGCGAGCCGGTCGGCGGGCGAGAGGTCCTCGGCGAGCGCCGCGAGCAGCGCGTCGCCGGTGCGCGTCCAGGAGTCGAGGTCCCACAGCCGGCCGACGAGACCGCGGACGTCGGACGGGTGCGAGGCCGCGACGACCGCCAGGTCCGACGGCCAGTCGGGCAGGGGGCGGTCCAGGTTCGCCGGGCGCGTCCACACGCCCTCGCGCAGCTCCGCCAGCCGCAGCTGCTCCATCTCCAGGCGGAACGCCGCGCGGTCGCTGGCCGCGCGGCCGGCGGCCACCACGACCACGGTCTCCCAGGTGCCGTCCCACGACCGGTACGGCGGGTCGAGCGCGGCGTCCTGGAACCGTTGGCGCTCCCGGAGCCGTTCGCCGATCCGGTGCACCCCGTCGGTGCGCTCGAGGTCGCCGGCCGCCACCAGTCGGGTGAGTGCCGCCCGCACCGTCGACTCGGGGACGTCGAAGACCCCGCCGAGGGCGACGAGCTGGGCGGCCGTCAGCTCGGGAGGGTGCACGGCGAGCAGCAGGCTGAGCACGACCGACCGCGCGCTGAGGGGGCGGACCTCCATCGGACTCCCTCCTCGGCCGCGCGGCTGGACATTGCACTCTCTTGACAACTGTAGCGATGATGCAATGCTTGGTGCATGACCACCACGCCGTACCCCGCCGCCGACGGCCACGCTACTGCTCCGACCGGTGCGCAGGACGCCAACCAGGCCCCGCCCCTCGCGCCCTACGACGCCTCCGCCGACGTCGCACTCCTGGAGGCCCTGCACCGCGAGGGAGCCGGCTGGAACGAGGCCGACGTCCGGCGCGTCGGGCAGCTGGCGGGCGGGGTCGAGGCCCAGCAGTGGGCCGAGGACGCCAACCGGTTCGACCCGGAGCTGCGCACCGTTGACCGCTACGGGAACCGTGTGGACGAGGTCGAGTTCCACCCGGCCTGGCACCACCTCATGCGCACCTCGATCGCCGAGGGGATGGGCGGCGCGGCCTGGGTCGACGACCGGCCCGGCGCCCACGCGGCCCGCACGGCCCGGGGGCTCGTGTGGGGTCACACGGAGGCGGGGCACGGCTGCCCCGTGACCATGACGTACGCGGTCGTGCCGGCGCTGCGCCACCAGCCCGAGCTCGCCGCCGCTTACGAGCCGCTGCTCACGTCGCGCATCTACGACCCAGGGCTGCGGGCCCCCGCGACGAAGCGCGGCCTGCTCGCCGGCATGGGCATGACGGAGCGCCAGGGCGGGTCCGACGTGCGCACCAACTCCACGGTCGCCCGACCCACCGGCGAGCCGGGTGTCTTCACGCTGCACGGCGCCAAGTGGTTCACGTCGGCCCCGATGTGCGACGTCTTCCTCGTGCTCGCGCAGTCGCCCGGCGGCCTGTCCTGCTTCCTGGTGCCGCGGATCCTGCCCGACGGCACGCGCAACCCGTTCCACATCGTCCGACTCAAGGACAAGCTGGGCAACCGGTCCAACGCGTCGTCGGAGCCGGAGTTCGACGGCACCGTCGCCTGGCTCGTGGGCGACGAGGGGCGTGGTGTCCGCACCATCATCGACATGGTCGGCTGCACCCGTCTGGACTGCGCGGCCGGCACCAGCACCCTCATGCGCAAGGCACTGGTGGAGGCCGGGCACCACGTCTCGCACCGCTCCGCGTTCGGCGCGCTGCTCGTCGACCAGCCCCTCATGCGCAACGTCCTGGCCGACCTCGCCGTCGAGTCGGAGGCCGCGACGTCGCTGACCATGCGGCTGGCGGGTGCCACCGACCGGGCGCTGCGGGGCGACGAGCAGGAGCAGGCGTTCCGGCGCATCGGCACCGCCCTCGGCAAGTACTGGATCACCAAGCGCGGTCCTGCCTTCACGGCGGAGGCCATGGAGTGCCTCGGGGGCAACGGGTACGTCGAGGAGTCGGGCATGCCGCGGCTCTACCGCGAGGCCCCGCTCAACTCCATCTGGGAGGGCTCGGGCAACGTGAACGCCCTCGACGTCCTCCGTGCGCTCGGCCGGGAGCCGGTCGTGGCCGACGTGCTCATGCACGAGATCGGCCTCGGCAGAGGAGCCAACCGCCACCTCGACGCCGCGGTGGACCGGCTCGGTGCCGACCTCGCCGCGGCCACGGCCGACCTCGCGAGCATCGAGTTCCGCGCACGTCGACTCGTGGAGCAGATGGCCCTGGCCCTCCAGGGCTCGCTGCTCGTGCGGCACTCCACGCCGGCCGTGGCCGACGCCTTCTGCTCGTCGCGCCTCGGCGGGCAGGGCGGGCTGGCCTTCGGGACGCTCGACGTCGGGGTCGACACGGCCGCGATCCTCGAGCGCGCGCTCCCCGACGCCTCCTGAGCCTCCCCACGTCGACCGTGCGGCGGTAGGTGGGGCTCAGCCCTCGGGGCGGGGTGACAGGACGTTGCCGGGGTTGAGTCGCCCGGCGGGGTCGAACGCGGCCTTCACGGCGTGGTGCACGTCGAGGGCGACGGGGTCGAGCTCGCGCGTGAGCCAGCCGGCCTTGAGCCGGCCCACGCCGTGCTCGCCGGTGACCGTCCCACCCAGCTCGAGGGCCAGGGCGGTGATCGCGTCGAAGGCGCGGTGCGCCGCCGCCACGTCGGCCGGGTCGCGGCGGTCGAAGATGATCGTGGGGTGCATGTTGCCGTCGCCGGCGTGCCCGAACACCCCGATCGTGAGGCCCTCGTCCGCGGCGACCCGCTGGATGCCGGTGACCAGGTCGACGACGGCCCGCCGCGGGACGCACACGTCGTCGAGCAGCCAGTCGCCCAGGCGCTCGAGGGCGGGGAGCGCCTGGCGTCTGGCCTCGAGCAGCTGCGCGCCCTCGGCCGCGTCCGTGGTGAGTGCCACGTCGACCGCGCCGGCCGCGTCGCAGATGCGGCGCACGGCCTCCACGGTGGTCTCCGCCCCGGGCAGGTCGGTCTGCACCAGCAGCATCGCGGCGGCGTCGATGCCCATGTGCGTGTGCGCGTCGACGGCGGCGAGCGTGGTGGCGTCGAGGATCTCGAGCAGCGGGAGGTCGACGGCCTCGGCGACGAGCCGTTCGACCGCCCGACCCGCGTCCTGCAGGTCGGCGAAGGTCGCGACGACGGTCGAGGGCGGCGGGGGAGCGGGTCGCAGGCGGAGCGTGACCTCGGTGATCACGCCCAGCGTGCCCTCGGAGCCGACGAGCAGGCTGGTCAGGTCGTAGCCGGCGACCCCCTTCACGGTGCGTCGCCCGGTGCGCATGACGCGTCCGTCGGCGAGGACCGCCTCCAGGCCGAGCACGTAGTCGCCGGTCACCCCGTACTTCACGCAGCACATGCCGCCGGCGTTCGTGGCCACGTTGCCGCCGATGGTGGAGATCGCGACGCTGCCCGGGTCGGGCGGGTAGAACAGCCCGACCTTGGCCACGGCCGTGCGCAGGTCGGCGGTGATCACGCCGGGCTGCACCACCGCGACGCGCTCCTCGACGTCGATCGAGACGATCCGGTCGAGCCGACGGGTGCTGAGGACCACCGACCCGCCGGGAGCGTTGGCACCGCCGGCCAGTCCGGTGCCGGCCCCGCGGGTGACGACCGCCAGGCCTGCCTCGTCGGCCGCGACCACGCAGGCCGCGACCTCGCTGGTCGTGCGCGGCGACAGCACCGCCACCGGCGTCGCGCGCTCGACCAGCTGGGCCTCGTCGTGCGCGAATCCGGCCACGACGTCGGGGTCGGTCTGCACCACCTCGGTGGGCAGGCGGCCGAGCGCGGAGGTCAGCGTGGTGCCTTGACCGCCACGACGGGGCACTCGGCCTCGAGGAGGATCCGCTGCGACGTGGAGCCGAGCACGAGCTTGCCCACGGGGGAGCGGCGTCGCTGCCCGATCACGACGAGCGAGGCGTCGTGGCGGCGGGCGTTGTCGAGGATCGAGTCCGCGGCACCGCTGGAGCCCACGAAGTGCACCACCTCGTGCTCGACGCCGGCGTCGGCCAGGCGCGACTCGAGCTGCTCGACGACCGACTCGGGCGTGACGTCGGGGTGGGGCGTGTCCGAGGCGATCACCACCACCTTCGCGCCCACGGCGGCAGCGTGCTCGACACCCCAGCTCCAGGCGGCCTCACCCTCGGGTGTGGCGACGTATCCGACGACGATCGTGGTCATTCGCTCCTCCTTCGCGCTGCCTCCACGGTACCGGTCGAACGTCTTCCGCGATCGGGATGCGAGATGGACCCGAAAAGGACTAAAGTCCCGGTTGAAACCGGGACAACGTCCGCATGTGGTGGTTGGGAGGCCGCCATAGGGCACGAGTGACGCGCAGAGCGTTGGGCGATGGTCCGCAACAGAGGGAGAACACCATGCAGACCGCCGTCAGGCGGCGCTGCGCGGGCGGGGCGACGCGTGTCGTCCTGGTCGTCGTCGGCGCCTTGTTGATGTCCACGCTCGTGGCACCGAGTGCCGACGCGGCCCGTCGGTACACGGTGACGGCGAAGAAGAGCGCCACCGCCACCTCGACCGTCACCCGGTCGGCCGTCCACGACGGGTACCGGGGCACGGCGACGATCCGACGAACGGCCCGCGGGGTCGCGGCCGCCAAGGCGACCAGCACGAGCAAGAAGAAGGCCACGTCCGTGGCCCGGTCGCGGGCACTCTCGCGGGCACGGGCCGTGGCCAGGAAGCGGGCCACCGCCAGCGCCAGTGCCGCGGCCACCTCGCTCGCGCGGTCGCGCGCCGTGGCCGCTGCGAAGGCCAAGCCCGCGCCGAAGCCTTCCGCCTCGCCGACGCCGACCCCCACGCCGACACCGACCCCCACGCCGACGCCAACGCCGACCCCCACGCCGACCCCCACGCCGACGCCGACGCCTGTCCCGACCACCGGGTCCGACGCGTCCGCCGATGCTTGCGGCCCCACGCGGCTCAAGACCGACGGCTCGGCCTGGAGCTGCACCTTCAGCGACGACTTCGACGGCGACGCCCTCGACAGCAGCAAGTGGCTCGTCGCCACGAGCGAGGCCACCGGCCTGACCTACGGCGACTGCTGGGTCGACCGCCCGGAGAACCTGAGCGTCGCGGACGGCAGCCTGCGCCTGACCACGCGGATGGAGGACGAGCCGGTCACGTGCACCGCCGAGGGCAAGACCGTGACCACCCGCTACACGTCGGGCTCGGTCACCACCTGGGGCCGGTACACGCTCGACCGCGGGCGCGTCGAGATCCGGGCCAAGATGCCCACCACCACGAAGCCCGGTGTGCAGAGCGCGCTCTGGCTCTTCCCGGAGACGATGAAGTACTGGGACGTCGCCGGCTCGGGCGAGATGGACATCGCCGAGTTCTACTCGCAGTACCCGGACCGGCTCATCCCGACCATGCACTACGCCACGACGTCGCCCGGCTACACGAACTACTACTGCATGGTCCAGGACCCCACCCAGTGGCACACCTACTCGCTGGAGTGGGACCGCGACCGGATCCGGGTCGAGTACGACGGCACGGTCTGCCTCGACCACAAGATCACGCTCGTGGGCCAGCTCCTCCAGGGCCAGCCCTTCGACCAGGACTACACGATCAACCTCACCCAGATGCTGGGCTCGGGAGCCAACGCGCCCACGTCGGACACGCAGCTCCCCGCGACGATGGAGGTCGACCACGTGCGGGTCTGGCAGTGAGGTGAGCAGGGCCCGATAGCGTGACCACGTGAACGACGTGTCTGCGCGCCGCCTGCTCCTGGTCAACGGTCCCAACCTCAACCTGCTCGGCACCCGCGAGCCCGAGGTCTACGGCAGCGCCACGCTCGCCGACGTCGTCGCGCTCGTGGAGCGCACGGCCGACGAGCTCGGGTACGCGGTGAGCGCGCTGCAGAGCAACCACGAGGGCGTGCTCATCGACGCCGTGCACGACGCGCGGGGCACCTGCGCCGGCATCGTCATCAACCCCGGGGGCCTGACGCACACGTCGGTGGCGCTGCGTGACGCGCTCACCGGAGTGGCGCTCCCGTTCGCCGAGGTGCACGTGTCCGACGTGCACGCCCGCGAGGAGTTCCGCCACTTCTCGTACCTGACCGACGTCGCCGCCCTGACCGTGGTGGGCGAAGGGGTCGACGGCTACGCCCGCGCCGTGCGTGAGCTCGTGGCGCAGCTGGAGTCCCGGTGAGCGGCCCGCGCAACGTCCCGCACAAGAAGCAGCTGGCGGTCTCGCGGCGGGTGCGGGTGCCCGGCCCCGACGCGGACTGGTCGGCGCTGCACGCGTTCGCCCAGACCTTCGACGCGGCGTTCTTCCTGTCCTCCTCGACCGCGACGATCGTGCAGACCGCGTACCGGCCCGCCTTCGACGCGGTGGAGCGCGGGGAGGACCTCGACGGCTCCCTGGGCATCGCGCCGCTGCGTGCGGCGCTGTGGTTCCAGGCCCGCTCCGACACCTTCTCCGGGGCCACGGACTTCTCCGGCCCCGAGGTCGAGCGCTTCTACCGGGCGGTCTGTGAGGAGCTGCACTCCCGCACCCACGGCTGGGTCGACGACCAGTCCTGACCGGCCTCGCTCCCGCGCCGGGGCTGCGCTGCGCCCGAGGTCACCGCTCGGGGGTACATCGGTGGATCGTCAACCGCAGAAGCCTTCCTGAGGTTGAGGATCCACCGATGGCCGGCGTGCTCGGCCGCACCGGGCGCCCCTGCTCCGTCGAGGCCTCTCGGGGACCGAGCCCGCACGGAGTGGAGGCAGCGCAGCCCCAGGCCCGGCCCGAGTGGAGGCGGCGCAGCCGCAGGTCCGGCGTGCTCGTCCGGCGGGAGGGGCCGAACCTGCCTACCGTGGGCGGATGAGCCGCTACCTGATGATCGTCGCCGTGGCCGTGCCGCCGTTGTTCACGGCGGTCTTGGGGCTGACCCACCCGGCCGTGCTCACCGTCGAGGACGCCGGGCACTGGCAGATGATGCACACCGTCCTGCTGCCGGTCTTCCCGCTGCTCGCCCTCGGACCGTGGCTCGTGGCGCGTACCCACGACCGCGTGGTCGGGGTGGTCGTGGGCGTGCTCGCCTACGTCTACGCCTGCTTCTACACGAGCCTCGACGTGCTCGCCGGCATCGCCGGCGGTGCCATCAAGGAGGCGGAGGCCGGCGGACTGGGCATCGTGTTCCCGGTGGCGGGCGACCTGGGGACCATCGGGTCCTACGCCTACATCGCCGCCACCGCGCTGGCCGTCGGCGTGGCCAGCCGGGCCGGGTTGGTGCGGGCGCTGCCGGGTGCCGTGCTGGTGCTCGTCGGGTCGGTCATGTTCTGGCAGGAGCACGTCTACCGTCCGTGGGGCGTGCTCTCCATGGTGCTGCTCGCCGCGGGCTGGACGTGGCTCGTGGTCGCTACAGCCCCTCGAGCACGGTCAGCGTCGACGCCCACGCCTCGCTCTGCGGGTCGATGACGACGAAGTGGTCGCCGTCGACCGGCGCGAGGTTCGCGTCGGCACCGGCGGCCCGCGCCGCGTCGACGTAGGTGCGCGACTGCGAGTACGGCACGTTCGTGTCGGCGCGACCGTGTACGCACCACACCGGCACGTCGAGGGGGACCTGCTGCAGAGGGTCGGCGTCGGGGACGTCGGCGACCGGTGCGCCCAGGAAGGCCTCGACCGCTCCGGCTCCCAGGTCCTCACGGACGGCTCCCACGAGGTCGAGCACCCCCGCCTGCGAGACGGCCGCCGTCACCGGCACGCGCGCGTCGCGCCAGCGGTCGAGGCGCTGACGTCCGGCGGCCCAGACCGCGAGGTGCCCGCCGGCCGAGTGCCCGAGGGTGACCACGCGGCTGAGGTCGAGGTCCTCGACGTCGGCCAGAGCGTCGATGCCGGCGCTCACGTCGTCGGGCGTCTGCGGCCAGCCACCGCCGGAACCCTTCCCGCTCCCGATCCGTCGGTACTCCAGGTTCCACGCCGTCCACCCCTGCGCCGCGAGCGACGCGGCGAGCGGACGTCCGAGGGACAGGTCGTACTCCGCCCGCCAGAAGCCGCCGTGGATCACGACGACGACGCCTCGTGACTCGCCGGTCGACCGGGTCAGCTCCGCGAACTGCGCGGGGTCGGTGCCGTAGGTGATGCGCTCCACGGAGCCCATCGTCGCACCGCCGTCCCCACCGCTGGGGCCGCCTCCGGACGAGCAGGCCGCGAGCACGCCTCCGCCCAGCACCGTCGATCCGACGACCGCGGAGCCGAGGGACAGGAACCGACGTCGACGCATCCGCCCATCCCACCGCACGCGGCTCGTCCCTGCAGGTCAACGGGCGATCGGCGGCCGATAGGATCAGCACTCGGCGAGCGCGGGAGGCCCGGAGATGGACATCCACGACCTCGACGCGTTCCTGCTCGTCGGGTCGGCCGTCCTCATCGCCGCGATCCTCGCCGTGCGGGTCTCGGTCACCGCTGGGCTCCCCTCGCTCCTGGTCTACCTGGGCATCGGCCTGCTCATCGGCGAGGAAGGTCTCGGCGTGCAGTTCGACGACGCCGACCTGGCCCTCGCCATGGGCTTCGGCGCCCTCGTCCTGATCCTCGCCGAGGGTGGTCTCACCACCCGCTGGGAGCACGTGCGCCCCTCGATCGGCCTGGGCCTGCTGCTGGCCACGCTCGGCTCCGTGGTCAGCGTGCTGGTGGTCGCCCTGGCGGCCCACTACGTGCTCGACCTGCGCTGGGAGATCGCGGTGCTCCTCGCCGCCGTCCTCACCCCCACCGATGCGGCCGCGGTCTTCTCGGTGCTGCGAGCCGTGCCGCTCACCCCGCGCGTGAAGGGGGTGCTGGAGGCGGAGTCCGGCCTCAACGACGCTCCCATCGTCGTGCTCGTCACCGCGATCAGTGCAGGCCAGATCGCCGACGGGGGCATCGCGTCGTTCGCGGGACTGATCGTGTTCGAGATCGTCGTCGGCGGCATCGTCGGCCTGATCGTCGGCTTCGGCGCGGGCCGGCTGCTGCGCAGCATGGCGCTGCCCGCGTCGGGCCTCTACCCGCTCATCGTGCTCGCGTTCACCGTCCTGGCGTACGGGCTCGCGGTGCTGGGCCACGCCAGCGGCTTCGCGGCGGTCTACCTGTGTGCCCTCGTGCTCGGCAACACCGAGCTGCCGCACCGCGTGGCGACCCGCTCCTTCGTGGAGGGCGTCGGCTGGCTCGCCCAGATCGGGCTGTTCGTCATGCTCGGCCTGCTCGCGAGCCCCTCGGAGTTCACCCTGTGGCACATCTGGACCGGGCTGGTCGTCGGTGCCGTGCTCACCTTCGTCGCCCGGCCGCTCTCGGTCGCCAGCTGTGCGGTCTGGTTCCGCGTGGGCTGGCGCGAGCAGCTGTTCGTGGGGTGGGCCGGCCTGCGTGGTGCGGTGCCGATCATCCTGGCCACCATCCCGCTCGCCGCCGACGTGCCCGGCTCGCGCGACCTGTTCGACATCGTGTTCGTGGCCGTCGTGGTCTACACGCTCGTCCAGGCCGCACCCCTGTCGCGGCTGGCCCGCTGGTGCGGGGTGCTCCACGACGAGGTGCGCGACGTCGAGGTGGAGGCGGCACCGCTCGAACGGATCTCGGCGGACCTTCTGCAGGTGCACGTCCCGAGGAAGTCACGGCTCGCCGGCGTCGAGGTGGGCGAGCTGCGGCTGCCGCAGGGCGCGTCGGTCTCGCTCGTCGTCCGCGACGGTGAGCCGTTCGTGCCGCACCGCACCACCCGCCTGGTCCGGGGCGACGACCTGCTGGTCGTGGCCACGCGTGACGTGCGCGAGGCCACGGAGCAGCGGCTGCTCGCCGTCGGGCGCCACGGTCGGCTCGCGGGCTGGGACCGCGAGGAACCCTGACCGGCTCGGGCGGCAGGTACGACGGCTGGGTCAGACGGCTGGGTCAGACGGCTGGGACGGTGGGCAGGCAGACCGTGAATCGGCGGTCGTTCTTCGTCGTGCGCACGTCCTTGCCGAGCTTCTTGAAGTCGTCGCCGACGATCACCGTCACGGAGTCGCCGTCGACCTCGATGTCGGGCTCGGCGTACTGGACCTTGGAGCCGAACTGCGCGGCCACCAGCCGGACCCGCGGGTCGTCGCGGTCGGTGGTGAGCACCACGGCGACGTCGGCGTCGACCTTGCTCGTGGAGTTGCCGATCTGGCCGGCCAGGAACCCACGACGCTGGAGGTTGATGCTGACCCGGTTGGCCAGGCCCGCGCGGGAGCTGGCGTTGTAGACGTCGACGGTGATCAGGTTGCTCGTGACCTCGTCGTCGGCCGCGACCACGCGCGTCTCGCACGTGGGTCCGGCGTCGATCGTCTCGGCCGACGCGGTCAGCAGGCGGAAGCCCACGAAGAGCCCGGCGACGAGCACCACGACGCTGCCGAGCAGCACGAGCGGTCCGGCGGCACTGCTGCGGGCGTTCATCGGGACCCGCTCAGGGTGTAGACGCGGGCGTGGAGCATGGCGCGCTGCTGGAGCGCTGCGCGGACCGCGCGGTGCAGGCCGTCCTCGAGGAACAGCTCGCCCTTCCAGGCCACGACGTGCGCGAACAGGTCGCCGAAGTAGGTGGAGTCCTCGTCGAGCAGGTTCTCGAGGTCGAGCTGCGTCTTGGTGGTGGTGAGGTCGGCGAGCCGGACCTGGCTGGGCGAGACGTCGGCCCACTCACGCTGCGACAGGCCGTGGTCGGGGTACGGCCGCCCGTCGTTCACCCTCCGGAAGATCACCTCGTCAGTGTAGACAGGTGTGCCGTCGCCGAGCGGTAGCCTGACCGGCATGAGCAGCCCGGACGAGGTCGGAGCCCCGAAGTCGGCGCAGCAGGCCGCCGAGGAGGCCGCGCAGGCCGCAGCCGCCGCCGAGACCGCAGCCGCGGAGGCCAGGCGCCGCGCCGACGAGCTCGCTCGCGCCGCCGCGGAGCAGGAGCAGCAGCGGGCCCAGACCGAGCCGGCCCAGACCGCGCCGGCCCAGACCGCGACGGCCGCCGCCGGCGACCTGAGCGAGCACGCGGAGCTGGTGCGCAGCGGCTACGCCTTCGAGGGCTCGGTGCTGGAGATCGGCGCCCTCGTGGAGGCCGACGTCGCGGTGCCCGGCGCCCAGGTGCGGATCCCGCTCGGCATGCTCAACCGGCACGGCCTGGTCGCCGGAGCCACCGGCACCGGCAAGACCAAGACCCTCCAGGTGCTCGCCGAGCAGGTGGCCGCCCAGGGCGTGCCGGTGTTCGCCGCCGACATCAAGGGCGACCTCTCGGGCATCGCCGTCCCGGGCACGCCGAACGAGAAGCTGACCGCACGGTGCGAGAGCATCGGCCAGACCTGGCAGCCGACCGCGTCGGCCACCGAGTTCTTCACCCTCGGCGGCCTCGGCACGGGGGTGCCGATCCGCGCGAGCATCGACTCGTTCGGGCCGCTGCTGCTGTCCAAGGTGCTGGGCCTGAACGCCACGCAGGAGTCGTCCCTCGCGCTCGTCTTCCACTACGCCAGGAACAAGGGGCACGCCCTCGTCGACCTCGGCGACCTCCGGTCGGTGCTCACGTGGCTCACCGGCGACGGCAAGCCGGAGCTCAAGGAGCTGGGTGGGCTCTCGGCCTCCACCGCCGGCGTGATCCTCCGTGAGCTCATCGCCTTCTCCGACCAGGGCGCCGACGTGTTCTTCGGTCGACCCGAGATCGACGTGGCCGACTTCCTGCGCACCGCACCCGACGGCAGGGGGATCGTCTCGCTGCTCGAGGTCCCGTCGGTCCAGGACAAGCCGGCCCTGTTCTCGACCTTCCTGCTGTACCTGCTGAGCACGCTGTTCGAGACACTGCCCGAGGTCGGCGACGCCGACAAGCCGCGCCTGGTGTTCTTCTTCGACGAGGCCCACCTGCTGTTCAAGGACGCCTCGAAGGACTTCCTCGACCAGGTCACGCAGACCGTGCGGCTGATCCGGTCCAAGGGCGTCGGCGTGGTGTTCGTGACCCAGACCCCGAAGGACGTCCCGTCCGACGTGCTCGCCCAGCTCGGCTCGCGCATCCAGCACCAGCTGCGGGCGCACACCCCCGACGACGCCAAGGCCCTGCGCTCCACCGTGTCGACCTACCCGACGTCGACGTACGACCTGGAGGAGGTGCTCACCCAGCTCGCCATCGGCGAGGCCATCGTCACGGTCATGAACGAGAAGGGGGCACCCACGCCGGTGGCGTGGACCAGGATGCGGGCACCGCAGGGCTCGATGGACCCGGCCCCGGCCGCCGACGTGGCTGCCGCGGTGCAGGCCTCCTCGCTCATGGCCCGCTACGGCACGCCCGTCGACCCACCGTCCGCGTCGGAGTCCATCGACGCGGCCCGCGCCGCCACCGCGGCGCAGAGCGAGGCCGACGCCCGGGCGGAGCAGGCGTCGAAGGAGGCGGAGCGGGTCGCGCGCGAGGCCGACCGCATCGCACGGGAGTCGGGAGGTCGTGCAACGCGGTCCCGGCGCACGACCCGCTCGAGGCGGTCCGAGCCCGGTCAGTCCGCCCTCGACGAGGCGTCCCGCGTGATCGCACGCGAGATCGGCAAGCGGATCTTCGGCCGCCGCCGCTGACCGCCCTGCGCCGTTCCTGCGGCCTCGACCCCGACGGACCCTGAGACCTCCCGGGGTCGGTGTCGGTGGTGGGCGGGGGTCGTCCCCGAGGTGCGATCGTGGACGGTCGCGCCATGCTGGAGCGGTGAACAGGACGCGACTCGCCCGTGGATCGCGGGTGACGCGACGCTTCGTGGTGCTCGAGGTCTCGCTGCTGGCCGTGCTCTACGTGGGCTACAGCGCCTCGCGGCTGCTGGCGTCGAACGACCGCGCCGAGGCGCTCGACCGGGCGCGCGCCCTGCTGGGGCTCGAGCAGACGTGGCACCTCGACCTCGAGCGCGTGCTCAACGGCTGGCTCGCGCAGCACGACCTGCTCGCCGTGGCCTCGAGCTACTGGTACGCCACGACGCACTACCTGGTCACGGCGGCCGTGCTCGTCTGGCTGTTCGTGCGCCGCCCCGCTCTCTATCCGCGCGCCCGGACGGCCCTGGTCGTGGCCTCGCTGGCCGGCCTGGCGTGCTACCTCGCCATGCCGATGGCGCCGCCGCGGTTCGTCGAGGGCTACTCCGACGTGCTCGCGCTGCACTCCCAGGCCGGGTGGTGGGGCGGCGACGCCTCGGCCCCCAAGGGGTTGGGCGACATCACCAACCAGCTCGCCGCGTTCCCGTCGCTGCACGCGGGCTGGGCGCTGTGGGTGGCGATCGTGGTCGCGCACGCCGGGGTGCACCGAGCCTGGCGGGTCGCCGGCGTGGTCTACGCCCTCGTCACGGCGTTCGTGGTGGTCGGCACCGGCAACCACTGGGTGCTCGACGTCGTGGCCGGCTGGGCGGTCGTCGCCGCGGCCTGGGTCGTCGTCGAGATCGTGGCGCTCCGGCGTGGGGCGGTCGGCGAACGCGTGGAGTCACCGACTTCCTAGGCTGGGGTGCATGAGCGTCCCCGTCACCGTGTCCGTCACGCGCCACGTCGACCCGGCGCACGAGGACCAGATGCTCGCCTGGCTGCGCGCCGGCTCGGAGCTGGCCGAGCGCTTCGACGGGTTCCTGGGCTCGGGCTGGGTGCGGCCGGCGCCCACGTCGAGCGAGTGGCACATGCTGTTCCGCTTCGCCAGCGCCGACGACCTGGAGGTGTGGATGTCGTCGAGCCAGCGTCGCTGGTGGCTCGACAGCGCCCAGGGCATCGTCGACGAGTCGCGCCTGGAGAAGCGCACCGGCATCGAGGGCTGGTTCGACGAGCCGTCAGGGGTCGACGTGGAGGACCTGCGCCCGCCCGTGTCGGCACCACCGCGCTGGAAGCAGATGGTCTCCATCTTCCTGGTCTTCTTCCCGCTGAGCCTGGCGGCCAACGCGCTGGGCGCGCACCTCGTGCCGGACCTGTGGCTGCCGTGGCGCGTGCTGCTCACCGTGTGCGTCATGACTCCGCTCATGACCTACGTGCTGCTGCCGTGGATCACTCGACTGCTGGCGCCCTGGCTGCACCGGACCTGAGGCGCTACGCCTTCTTCTTGGTGCGTCGGGCGGGCTTGGGTCCGGGACGGTGCACCAGCACCGGGCAGGTGGCCTGGTTGAGCACCTTGTGCGACACCGAGCCCATGAGCACGGCCTGGGTTCGGGTGCTCTGGCTGGCCAGCACGATCAGGCCGGAGTCGAAGCGCTTGGCGGCCTTGATGATCTCGTTGGCCGGGGAGCCGCTGTAGACGTGGGTGGTGACCGTCGGGCCCCAGCCGTCGAGCGCCTCGGCGACCTTGAGGGTGGCCTGCTCGGCCTCGCGGCGGAACGACATCTCGACACCGCCGCCGTCCTTGCTGCCCTCGGTGGCGAACGGGACGGCCGCGAGCGGGCTGACGACCGCGACCACGCTGACCTTCGTGACGGCCTCGTGGTCGACGAGGTTGCGCAGGTACTTGGCGGACTCGAGGGACTGCTTCGAGCCGTCGGTGGCGACGAGCACGTGCATGGCTACTCCTGAGTGGGTCGGTGCGGGGAGACTATCCGGCGAGGTCGCTGGGGTCGAGGGGTTCGGGGTCCGACGAGTGCGGATCGGCCTTCATGGCGAAGGCGTTGAGGAAGTACACGGCGACACCGATCGCGAGGATCGCCCCGCACCAGCGCAACGTCGCGGGATCGTCGCGCACGGTGTAGATCAAGATGGCGACGTTGGCCACGACGCCCGTGTACAGGATGAGCGCCGGCGCGGAGTAGTGGTCGTGGTCGACCGCCGTCCCGCGGAGCTTGATCGCCGCGAGGCACACCATGCCGTAGACGATGATGAGGAACACGACGGTCACCTCGGCCAGCCGGTCCACGTCGGCACTGGCGAGCAGCAGGCACACGAGGCCCGCCGTGAAGATGATCGAGACCCACGGCGTGCGACGGGTGGCGTGGGTGCGGGCGAAGACGCGCGGCACGATGCCCTGACGGGCCATGCCGTACACGATGCGCGACTGCGCGACCAGCGAGACGAGCGTCGTGTTGGTGACCGCCACGAGGGCGATGGCGGAGAACACCATCTCCGGCACCGGGATGGGTCCGGCCTGGACGACCGTCAGGAGGCTGCCGTCACGTCCCTCGTTGGCGGCCAGCTCGTCGATCGGCGCCACCATCGAGGCGATGAACGCGATGACCATGTAGAGCACGCCCGCGAGCGTCATGCCGCCGAGGAGGGCCTTCGGGAAGTTCCTGGTCGGGTCCTGCGTCTCCTCGGCGATGTTCGCGGCGTTCTCGAAGCCGGTCATGGCGAAGAACGCCAGCGCGACGCCGCTGAGCACGACGACGGCGGGGTTGCCGTCGTTGAGCTGGAACGGCTGCTCGAGGTTCGCGTCGCCCTCGGCCACCACGACGGCACCGACGGCCAGGATGATGAGCAGGCCCGTGGTCTCGATGATCGTCATGATCATGTTCGTCCAGACGGACTCGGTGATGCCCCGGAAGTTCAGCAGCGACAGCGCGACGATGAACAGGATGGCCACGAGCGTGACCGGCACGCCCTCGACGAACGACGTGAAGTAGGTCCCGCCGAACACGCGGGCGAGGGTGCCGGCGGCGGCGATCGTGGCGGCCAGCAGGCAGAAGGTGACCATGAAGGTCAGGAACCGGTTGCCGAACGCCTTGTGCGTGTAGAGCGCGGCGCCCGCGGCCTGCGGGTACTTGGTGATCAGCTCGGCGTACGCGAACCCCGTGAGCAGCGCGACGGTGACGCCGATGACGAACGACAGCCAGAACGCGCCACCGACGGTGAACGCCATGACGCCGATGAGCGCGTAGATGCCGGAGCCGAGCACGTCGCCCAGCACGTAGAAGAACAGCAGGCGACCGGAGATGGAGCGCTTGAGCTCCTCCTGCTGGCCCCCCGGCGTGGTGTCGGTCCGCTCGGACATGACGCCCCTCCCGCATCGCGTGTTCCGATGATCGTGGCCCCACCTGTGCGGGTCCGCAACCCCAGCCGAGGCCGGATCAGCAGCAGCGCGCCATGGGTGCGTGCTCCACCTGGTCGGCACGGTGCCGCTCGAACGCCCGGCGGGTGGTGGGCTCGACCCCGTCGCGCGCGCAGGCGTCGAGGTAGTCGTCCCACGCCGCCTCGCCGGTGAACTCGCGGACGAGGCGGCGCAGGCCCGCGAGCCGCTCGCCCAGGCGGCTCATCGTCGGCCTCCCACGCGGGAGGGGTCGCGCTCCTTCTCCCACGCGGCCACGGCCTCCGTCTCCTCGCGGGTGGCGATGAAGTCGGCCGGGGCGACGATCTGCGACGGCGTGTGCGGCACCTCCGTCGTGGGCAGCGACCCGGCCTTGATCGCCCGTACCCAGATGACCACCGCGTTGGCCACGATCACGATCACCAGCAGGGCGAAGGTGGCCTGGATGACGCCGTTGGTCGTGGAGTTGCGGATGATCTGGTCCATCTGGCTCGCGTCGGCGGCCGGGGCCAGCACCTCGCCGGAGTCGCGTGCGGTGCGGTAGCGGTCGGCCTGGGCGAAGTAGCCGATGGCGGGGTTGTCGCTGAACACCTTCTGCCAGCTGGCCGTCATCGTCACGATCAGGTCCCAGGCGAGCGGGATGCCCGGGACCCAGGCGTACTTCACCTTGCCGTGCTTGATGAACAGCGTGACGCACAGCGTGAGCGCGATCGCGGCGAGCAGCTGGTTGGCGATGCCGAACAGCGGGAACAGCTGGTTGATGCCACCGAGGGGGTCGCTGATGCCGATCCAGAGGAAGTAGCCCCAGGCGCCCACCGTGACCGCGCTGGCCGCCCAGGCGGCGGGACGCCAGGAGACGTCGCCGAAGCGGGTCCACACGTTGCCGATCGTGTCCTGCAGCATGAACCGACCCACGCGGGTGCCGGCGTCGACCGCGGTGAGGATGAACAGCGCCTCGAACATGATCGCGAAGTGGTACCAGAACGCCCGGAGCCCGCCGCCGAACGCGTCGGAGAAGATCTGCGAGAGACCGAAGGCGAGGGTCGGGGCGCCGCCGGTGCGCGAGATGATGGTCGACTCCTCGATCGAGGCCGCGGCCGCGGTGAGGTCGCCCGGGGAGAGCGTGAAGCCGAGCTGGCTGACGAACGCCGCGGCCCCCTCGGGCGTGCCGCCGGTCGCGCCGGCGGGGGCGTTCATGGCGTAGTAGAAGCCCTGGTCGATGACGACCGCGGCGATGAGCGCGCTGATGGCGACGAACGACTCCATCAGCATGCCGCCGTAGCCGATCATCCGGACGTGGCTCTCCTTCTGGATCATCTTCGGCGTCGTGCCGGAGGCGATCAGTGCGTGGAAGCCCGACAGTGCGCCGCAGGCGATCGTGATGAACACGAACGGGAACACCTTGCCCGCGAACACCGGGCCGTCGCCGTCGGTGGCGAAGCTCGTGATCGCGTCGGCCTGCAGGGTGGGTGCGGCGATGACGAGGCCGACGGCCAGCAGGACGATGACGCCGATCTTCATGAACGTCGACAGGTAGTCGCGGGGCGTCAGGAGCATCCACACCGGCAGGATCGAGGCGACGAAGCCGTACACGACCAGCGCGACGACGAGGCTCTCCTTGCTCAGGGTCAGCGTGTCCGCCAGGCCGGTCTGGTCGATCCAGCCGCCGCCGATGATCGCGAGCAGGAGCAGGACGACACCGATGACCGTGACCTCGAGGACGCGCCCGGGCCGGATGTAGCGCAGGTAGAAGCCCATGAACAGGGCGATCGGGATGGTCAGGCCGATGGAGAACACGCCCCACGGCGACTCGGCGAGCGCGTTGACGACCACCAGGGCGAGCACCGCGAGGATGATGATCATGATCGCGAAGACGGCGATCAGCGCGGCCGTCCCGCCGATCACACCGATCTCCTCGCGCACCATCTGGCCGAGGCTCTTGCCGTCGCGCCGCATCGAGAGGAACAGGACGACCATGTCCTGGACGGCGCCGGCCAGGATCACGCCGACGATGATCCAGATCGTGCCGGGCAGGTAGCCCATCTGTGCGGCGAGCACGGGCCCGACGAGCGGCCCGGCGCCGGCGATGGCCGCGAAGTGGTGGCCGAACAGCACGCGTCGGTCGGTGACCTCGTAGTCGACGCCGTTGTCGAGGCGCTCCGCCGGCGTGGCGCGCGTGTCGTCGACCTCGAGCACCTTCTTCGCGATGAAGCGGGAGTAGAAGCGGTAGGCGATGGCGTAGGACGACAGGGCGGCGAACAGGATCCACAGGGCCGACACGTCCTCGCCGCGCGAGAGCGCGAGGACGGCCCAGCAGACCGCTCCCACGAGGGCGACGGCCGACCAGACGACGATCGTGCGGACCCGGCTGCCGCCGGTGTCGGCGGGGCTCGGTGCGGACGGAGCTCGGGTGCTCATGGGTTCCCCCTCAGGACGCGTGACGGCGCGCAGGACCACCGCGCCGACCCATCGGACCACGGGTGGTGCCGCTCACGCCAGTGGTGACGTCGGTGCCGCGCCGAGCGGTACCCGCCCGTCGGTGAGCGTCTCCACCTCGCCGACCTCGCGCCGCCCAGGGCGGCCGTCGCGGAGGGTGGGGACGGGATGGTGAACAGATCGTGACGATCGGTCCCAGCCGTCGACACCGGGCGATCGCGGCACTAGCGTCCGCTGTGAGCCACCTCACACCAGACGGGTCTGAGGGACTCATCGGGGGGACGTTCCACAGGTGCGTCCCATGAAGGGATGACGAACGATGAAGAAGTCACTCGCACTCGCCGGGGCGTCCGCGGTAGCCGTAGGTCTGCTCGCCGGCGTGGCCCCGGCGACCACCGCCTCGGCGGCCGTCGCCAGCAACTGCACCGCCCCGAAGTGGGACGTGCACCCGGACCTGATCAGCACGGGGACGTTCAGCTGGGGCGACGGCACGGCCCTGCGCACCGCCGGCTACAACGACTGCACGATCGTCGGACGCAGCTACCGCGGCCAGGGCATCGACGTCCACTGCAGCCGCGTCAACAGCAACGGCGTGAACTGGGTCTACGCCCGCAACACGACGACCGGCAAGGCCGGCTGGGCCAGCTACAGCGCCGTGTACACCACGGGCAGCGTCCTGCCGCCGCGCTGCGGCTGACGTCGCGTCGCCCGGCCCACGGCACCCTCGCGGGTGCCGTGGGCCGGATGCGTCCGGGCCTGCCGTCGGACCGCCCGTGAGCGGTATCGTCGCGCCATGAAGGTCTTGGTCACGGGTGGGGTGCGGTCGGGCAAGTCCTTCCACGCGGAGTCGCTGGTGGTCGCCCACGAGCGCGTCGTCTACGTCGCACCCGGGCCGGCGGCCGACCCCGACGAGGACCCCGAGTGGGCTCAGCGGGTGGCCCGGCACCAGGAACGGCGCCCGTCGCACTGGGCCACGATCGAGACCGCCGACCTCGTCGCCGCGATCGAGGACGCCGACTCCGACGGGTCGGACTCCGACGCAGCGGTGCTCATCGACTGCCTCGGCACCTGGCTCACGAGCCAGATCGACGAGCTCGACGGCTGGGACGCCATCCGCGAGGAGTGGGAGCAGGTGCTGCTCGACCGCGTCGACGCCGCGGTCGAGGCCCTCGCCCGGACGCAGCGCACGGTGGTGCTCGTGACGAACGAGGTGGGGCTCGGCGTGGTGCCCGAGCACCGGTCCGGCCGGATCTTCCGCGACCTGCTCGGTGTCGTGAACCAGCGCTTCGCCGCCGAGTGCGACGAGGTGCTGCTCGTCGTCGCAGGCCGGGTCATCACCCTCTGACGCCGTCCTGCTCGCGGGGCGGGTGACCCCGGCCGCGGGCTAGCGTCGGGGAGTGCATCCTGACGTGGAGGTCCTGCGCGCGACGATCCGCGTGCCCACCGTCGCCGAGCGCGACCCGGCCCTGACCGACCCGGCCCCCTTCGAGCAGCTGCACGCGCTCCTCGCCGAGCACTTCCCGCTGCTGCACGAGCGGCTGGAGCGGGTCGACCTGGGCGAGGCCGCACCGCGCGCGCTGCTGTGGCGGTGGGCCGGGGCGTCCTCGGACCGTCCTGTCGTGCTCATGGCCCACCAGGACGTGGTGCCGGTGACGCCCGACGACCCCTGGACGCACCCCGCCTTCGCCGCCGACGTCGTCGACACCCCCGAGGGACCTGCGGTCTGGGGCCGCGGCACCCTCGACGACAAGGGCCAGCTGGTGGCCATCTGCACCGCCGTCGAGCGCCTGCTCGCCGATGGCCTCACGCCGGCGCAGGACGTGTGGCTGTCCTTCGGTGCCGACGAGGAGGTGTCCGGGCCGTCGGCCCCCGCGGCGGTCGACGAGCTGCGGCGACGCGGCGTCGAGCCGTGGTTCGTCCTCGACGAGGGCGGTGCCGTGGCGGGCCAGGCCTTTCCCGGCGTGGGTGCGCCGGTCGCCGTCGTCGGCGCCACGGAGAAGGGCACCACCACGCTCTCGCTCACCGTCACGGGTCGCGGGGGCCACTCGTCCACGCCCGCGCCCAGGGGCCCGACCGCCCGCCTCGGACGCGCACTCTGGCGGCTCGACCAGAAGCAGTTCCCGGTCAACGTCCCCGGCCCGACCATCGACCTGCTGCGTCGGCTGGCCGGCCACCTGCCGCTGCCGCTGCGTGCGCTCCTGACCGGCGCCACCCGGACCCCGCCCGGGGTGCTCGGTCGTGCGCTCGTCGCGGCCGGGCCCGAGACCGCCGCGATGGTGCGGACGACCATGGTGGCCACCACGCTGTCCGGTGCGCCCGCCCACAACGTCATCGCCGCCCGGGCGCGGGCCGAGGTGAACCTGCGGATCATGCCGGGGGAGAGCGTGGCGTCGGCGCTTGACCACGTCCGGGACGCCGTCGGGGACCAGCAGGTCGCGGTCGACGTCGTCGAGGCGAACGAGCCGAGTCCGCTCTCGCCCACGACCGAGCCCGAGGCCCTGGGCGCGTTCGCGCTGCTGGAGCGCACGATCGCCGACGTCTTCCCCGACGCGATCGTGACCCCCTACGTGATGATGGCCGGCACCGACAGCCGCTTCTTCTGCGACATCTGCCCGCGCGTCTACCGGTTCGCCCCGCTGCGGATGAGCAAGGAGCAGCGCGCCTCCATCCACTCCTTCGACGAGCACGTGCACGTGGCCGCCTGGCTCGAGGGCGTCGACTGGTACGTCGCGCTGCTGAGGTCGCTGTGAGCACCCCGGCGGGGGTGCCGGGCCGTGGGCGGCAGAGCACCCCGGCGGGGGCGCCGGACCACGGACGTCAGCTGCACACCGGCCTATGGGCGGTGGTCGGCTTCCTCGTGGCGGTGGAGGTCGTGAGCGGCATCCTGCAGGGCTTCTACACGCCGATCTTCTCCGACATCGCGCGTCACCTGGGCATCCGCGACGCCGACGTCAACTGGTTCGAGGCCGCCCAGCTGGTGCTGTCGGCGCTCGCGGTGCCGCTGCTGTCGCGGCTGGGCGACCTGTGGGGCCACCGCAACGTCCTGCTCGTGTCGACGGCCGTCACGGCGGTCGGCTCCTGGGCCCTGGCCTTCGCGCCCGGCTTCTCCACGTTCCTCGTCGGCTGGGCGCTGCAGGGTGCGTACGTGGTGTGGCTGCCCGTGGAGGTGGCGATCATCCACCGCCGCACGGCCGGCTCGCCCGACCAGCACCGCCTCACCCGTCGGTCGGCCGCCTTCCTGGTGGCGGCGCTCGAGACCGGCGTGATCGTCGGTGCGCTCACGTCGGGCGCCCTGGTGGAGTCGACGTCGATGACGGTGCTGCTGTCGCTGCCCGCCGTGGCCGTGACGCTGTGCCTCGCGATCGTGTGGTTCGGCATCGAGCGTGACCGCGGCCAGGCGTCGGGCGGGTACGACTACGGCGGGCTCGCGTGGCTCACGGTGACCCTCGGGCTGCTCATGGGCGGGCTCATCGCGATCCGGCTGATGGGCGTCGGTTCCCTGGTCCCGTGGTCGCTCGTCCTGCTCTCGTTCGCGGCGCTCTCCGTGCTCGTCCGCTTCGAGCGAGGGCTGGCCGCCCGACCCGAGGACGGGGTCGCTCCGCTCATCGACGTGCACACGTTCGTCCGCGCGGCCCAGTGGCCGGTGCAGCTGACCGCGTTCCTGTTCGGCATGTCCGTGCTGGGCGCGCAGATCCCGCTGTCCACCTTCGCGCGGACCGATCCCGACGTCGCGGGCTTCGGTCTCGGTGCGTCCGCGGCCTTCGTGTCCACGCTCATCGGCGTCTACGTCGTGACGATGGTGGTGGGTGCCCTGCTCCTGCCGGTGCTCTCGCGCACGCTCGGCCCGCGCGGGGCGATGGTGGCGGGCTGCACCGTCGTCGGTGTCGGGTACGGACTGTTCCTGCCGCTGCACGACACGACCACCCAGACGCTCACCAACATGGGCGTCGCGGGCGTCGGGTCCGGGCTGCTCGTGGCGGCGCTTCCGGCCGCGGCCGCTGCAGCCGCGCCGCCGGAGGCCACCGGCTTCGCGACCGGCATGACCAACGCGACCAAGACGGTGGGTGGCGCGATCGCGTCGGCGGTGTTCGCCATCGCCCTGGCGTCGACCGGGTCGATCGACGACCCGACGCTCGGCACCGCGCCCCTCTCGGGCTACCTGACCGTGTGGGCCGTGTGCTCGGTGAGCGCCTTCGCGGCCGCCGCCGTGCTGCTCCTCACCCGCCGCAGCGCGGCCGTCGACGCCTGACGGTCTCCACGTCGAGGACGCGGGGACCGGTCAGGGCGCCTGGGCGCCGATGGGGTTGGGGTAGGTGATGGCACCGGCGGCGACCACGGCGCGGGCGGCGGCGACCAGGTCGGACTCCACCGACACCGCGTGCGCCGTGGCCTCGGTGTCGAGGGCGGCGTCGACGGCACGGTCCGTGGCGTCCTCGAGTCGCTCGCGGGCGGCCCGGCCGGTGTCGGTGGGTGCGCCGTCGGCGTCGACCCAGCCACGACGGCGCAGGTCCTCCAGCGCCTCGGCCCACTCGTCCTCGGTCCAGCCCCGGACCGAGCGCTGACGCTCCGGAGCCCGGCCGAGCGCCACCTGCAGGGCGTTCGAGGCGGCCCCGCCGAGACCGGCGGTGACCAGCACCGACACGTGGGCGTCGCCGCGCAGCTCGCGCAGCACGCTCGCGTGGCGCCACAGGGCACCGACCGCGTCGTCGGGCACGGCCAGCGACGACTCGGCCGCGGCCAGCGGCTTCCCCGCGAGGTCGGCGCGACCGACCACCTGCGCGAGGCGCGCGGCCAGACGCTCGACGTCGTGCCCGGCGAGGGCGGGACCGAGCGCGTCACGGGCGATCGCGAGCCGCTCGGCCAGCACCGCCTGCGGGTCGGCCATCCGCCACGCGTCGGGGACGGCCCGCTCGACGAGTCGCGGGGCGAAGCCGTGGAAGGTGGCCACGACCACCGCGGCAGCGGGGGTGCCGAGGGCGCCGGCGCGGGAGGCGGCGTAGCCCATCCAGTAGCCCTTCAGCCCCAGGGACTCGTAGCGGGACTGGGCGTCGGGCGCGAAGTAGACCACGGAGTGCAGGGCCTCGATCGAGCGCCAGAAACCGGTGAGCGGGTGCACGGGCGTCTCCGAGGGGTGAGGTGTGACGTGGCTCCCAGCAGGTTGCCGGGACGGTCCGGGTTTGCTTAGGTAAGGCTTGCCTACACGATCTTCGGGGGAAGGAGCATGGTGGACGACCACCTGTTCAGCCCGGCCAACGCCGAGCACTATGCCACGACCATGCGCGCCGGGCTCGACGTGCTCACCGAGCACCTCGGCAGCGTCCGGACGCCCTTCAGCGGTCGCTCGGTCACCGACGTCGCACGCGCCGTCGACGCCGTGGACCTGGACCGGCCCGTCGACGTCGACGCCGCGCTCGCCGAGCTCCGCGACGTGTACCTCGACGATGCCGTGTGGTTCCACGACCCCGGCTACGCCGCTCACCTGAACTGCCCCGTGGTCGTCCCGGCGCTGCTGGCCGAGCTCTTCGTCTCGGCCGTGAACTCCTCGCTCGACACCTGGGACCAGAGCGCGGGCGGCACGCTCATCGAGCGCCGGCTGGTGGACTGGACCGCCGGACGCATCGGGTTCGCCGTCCCCGCCGAGGGCGGGAGTGCCGACGGCGTGTTCACGTCGGGCGGCACGCAGTCGAACCTCCAGGCGCTGCTCATGGCACGCGGCGAGACCTTCCTGCGCGGCCACGTCGACCCGGGGCTCGCCTACGCCGACTCGCTCGCCCGCTTCCGGGTGTTCTGCTCGGCCGACGCGCACTTCAGCGTGCAGAAGTCGGCCACGATCCTCGGCCTCGACGCCGACGCGGTGGTGCCCGTCGACGTCGACGCCCGGCATCGGATGGACCCCGTCGCCCTGGAGCGGGCGCTGCACGACTGCCTCGCCCGCGGGCTCGTCCCCATGGCCGTGGTGGCCACGGCGGGGACCACCGACCTGGGTGCGATCGACCCGCTCGGTGCCGTCGCCGACCTGTGCGCCGAGCACGGCGTGTGGATGCACGTCGACGCCGCCTACGGGGGTGGTCTGCTCGCGTCGCCGCGACGACGGCACCGGCTCGACGGCATCGAGCGGGCCGACTCCGTCACCGTCGACTTCCACAAGACGTTCTTCCAGCCCGTGAGCGCGAGCGCCGTCCTGGTGCGTGACGCGGGGGTCCTGCGGCACGTGACCTACCACGCCGAGTACCTCAACCCGCGGACGGCCGACCTGCCGAACCAGGTCGACAAGAGCCTGCAGACCACCCGCCGGTTCGACGCGCTCAAGCTCTGGCTCACGCTGCGCGTCATGGGCGCCGACGCGATCGGGCAGGGCTTCGACACCGCGATCGACCTCGCCCACGCGACGGCGGACTGGGTCCGCGAGCAGGACGACCTGCAGCTGCGGGCCGAGCCCGAGCTGAGCACCGTCGTGTTCCGCTACCGGCCCGACGGCCTCGACGACGACCTCGCCGACGACCTCAATCCCCGGATCCGGCGCACCCTCTGGGGCGACGGTCGCGCGGTCGTCGCCGGCACGAAGGTCGACGGGCGGGCGTGGCTCAAGCTCACCCTGCTCAACCCGGCCGCCACGCTCGAGGACGTCGTGGCCGTGCTCGAGCGGGTGCGCTCGACCGGTGAGGACCTGCTCGAGCGCGACCGCGAGGAGGTGGACGCATGACTGTGCCTGATCGCCGCCCACGGCCCGGCACCCCCGCCGGGCGGGGCCGGCAGGAGGTCCTCGACTTCGTGGCCGTCGGCGCCGGACCGTTCAACCTCGGACTGGCCGCCCTCGCCGAGCCCACCGGCCTGCGGGGCGTGGTGCTGGAGTCCCGCGACGACGTGTCGTGGCACGCGGGCATGATGCTGCCCGAGGCCACGCTGCAGGTGCCGTTCATGGCCGACCTCGTGACCATGGCCGACCCGACGTCGCCCTACTCGTTCCTGGCCTACCTCAAGCAGGTCGGGCGGCTGTACCCGTTCTACATCCGCGAGAGCTTCTACCCGCTCCGCCGCGAGTACGACCGCTACCTGCGCTGGGCCGCCGAGCGGCTGCCCGTGCGCCTGGGTCACCACGTCCAGTCGGTCCGCCGCGACGGCGAGCTGTTCACGGTGACCGCCTTGACGGCCGACGGCCCCACCACGCTGACGGCCCGCCACGTGGTGCTCGGCGTGGGCACGCGTCCGCACGTGCCCGACGCGGCGCGCGCGCTGCTCGAGGGTGGGCACGGTGGGACCGTCGTCCACACCGCCGACTACCTGCCGCGCAAGGAGGCGCTCCAGGCCACCGACTCGATCACGGTCGTCGGCAGCGGGCAGAGCGCCGCCGAGGTGTACCGCGACCTGCTGGAGGACGCCGGGCGGTGCGGCTACCACCTCACGTGGGTGACGAGGTCGCCGCGCTTCTTCCCGATGGAGTACACCAAGCTGACGCTGGAGATGACGTCGCCGGAGTACACGGCGTACTTCCAGGCGCTGCCGACGGAGGTCCGCGACCGGCTGGTCGGCGAGCACAAGCCGCTCTACAAGGGCATCAGCGGCGACCTCGTCGACGACATCTACGACACGCTCTACCGGTTGAGCGTCGACGGCCCGGTCACGACAGACCTGCTGGCCGGCACCACGCTGACGTCGGCGTCGTGGGACGCGCAGGCGGGTCGGGTCGGCCTGGAGCTGCGCCACGACGAGACCGACGTGCCGTTCCGCACGAGCACCGCGTCGCTCGTGCTGGCCACCGGCTACCGCGCCGGGCTGCCCGACCTGGTGGAACCGCTGCACGACCACGTCAGGTGGGACGAGCGCGGCCGGTACGCCGTCGCCTCGGACTACACGATCGACGCCGACCACCGGGTCTTCGTGCAGAACGCGGAGGAGCACACGCACGGCTTCGTCGCCCCCGACCTCGGCATGGGGGCCTTCCGGTCGTCGGTGATCGTCAACGCGATGGCGGGGCGGGAGGTGTACCCGGTGGAGGAGCGCATCGCCTTCCAGACGTTCGGGGCACCCGCCGCCGACCGCGCCCTGTCGGGGGTGGACCGATGAGGCACGGGTCGATGAGGACATGGCTCGAGCCGCTCGACGTCGACCGCCACGCGCCGCTGCTGCACGCGTGGGTGACCCACCCGCGGTCGGTGTTCTGGATGATGCAGGGCGCGAGCGTCGACGACGTGCGACGCGAGTACGCCGACATCGTCGCGAGCCCCCACCACGACGCCTGGCTCGGACGCGTCGGTCCGGAGGATCGGGCCCACCCGGCCTTCCTGGCCGAGACCTACGACCCGGCGCACTCGCCCCTCGTGGGGCACCACGACACGCAGCCCGGCGACCTCGGCATGCACGTGCTGGTGGCGCCGACGGAGACGCCGGTGCACGGCTTCACGGCGGCCGTCTTCGCGGCCGTCATGCGGCACTGCTTCACCCTCCCTGGCCACGGTGGCGACGGGACCCGCCGGGTCGTCGTGGAGCCCGACGCACGCAACACCGCCATCCACGACCTCAACGCCCGGGCGGGCTTCGTGGCCGAGCGCGAGGTCGACCTGCCCGACAAGCGGGCGCTCCTGAGCGCGTGCACGCGCGAGCAGTTCGAGGCGAGCGAGCTCGGAGCATCCTTCGACCCGACGGGAGACGCCGCATGACCCCCACCGCCCTGCTGGCGACGGCGGACACCGTCGACCCCCGAGCCCTGGACACCGCCGACCACCTGGAGCCGGTGACGCTCGAGCGCGCCCAGCGTCGGCTCGTCGCGAAGGCCCTGGGCGAGCTCACCCACGAGCGCCTCCTGTCGCCCGAGCCGGTGGCCGATGCGGGGGGCTGGTGGGAGGTGCGCACCACCTCCTCGACGTGGCGGTTCCACGCCCACGTGCACGAGCCGGAGCACTGGTCGGTCGACCCGTGGTCGGTGCTGCGGTCCGACGACTCCAGCGACACCGAGGGGGGCGAGGCGATGCTGCCGGTCGACGTGCTCGAGCTGGTGGCCGAGCTGCACGACGAGCTCGGCATCCCCGACCACCTGGTGGCGGTGTACCTGGAGGAGCTGAGCGCCACGCTCGCGGCCGCCTGCTGGGCCGACACCCACCACGCGCACACCGTCGAGGACCTGCTCGACGCGGATCTCGCCACGGTCGAGGCCGCCATGCACGAGGGGCATCCTGCCTTCCTCGCCACGAACGGTCGGATCGGGTACGGGCTCGACGACTACCGCGCGTTCGCGCCGGAGACCGGCAGTGACGTGCAGCTGGTCTGGCTGGGCGTCCGCCGCGAGCACGCCGTGCTGGCCCTGGGGGAGGGCCTCGACGAGGACGCGCTCTACGCCGACGAGCTCGACGCGGACCAGCGCGACGCCTTCGACACGCGGCTGCGCGACCTCGGCCTCGACCCCCGCGACTACCTCCTGGTGCCGGCGCACCCCTGGCAGTGGACGAACAAGCTGGCCGTGACCTTCGCGGCCGACGTCGCCCGCCGCGACGTGGTGCCGCTCGGCACGAGCCGCGACGCCTACCGTGCGCAGCAGTCGGTGCGGACGTTCCTCAACGTGTCCGACCCGTCGCGCATGTACGTCAAGACGGCGCTGTCGGTGCAGAACATGGGCTTCATGCGGGGGCTGTCGCCGCACTACATGCGCGGCACGCCCGCCATCAACGACTGGGTGCACGCCCTCATCGAGGACGACGCCGAGCTGCGTCGGTGCGGGTTCACGGTGCTGCGCGAGCGGGCCGCCGTCGGCTACACCGGTGGGGTCTACCAGCGCGTGGCCGGTGCACGCCGCGGGCCGTACCAGAAGATGTTCGCCGCGCTGTGGCGCGAGCAGCCGCGGCTCGGGTCAGGGGAGCGGGCCGCGACCATGGCGTCGCTCCTGCACCGCGACCGCGAGGGGCGGAGCCTGGCCGCAGCGACGATCCGGGCGTCGGGGCTGGCGCCCGCGGACTGGGTGCGCCGCTACCTCGACGCCTACCTGCGGCCGGTCGCGCACTGCCTGTGGGCGCACGACCTGGCCTTCATGCCGCACGGCGAGAACCTGATCCTCGTGCTGCGGGACCACGTGCCCGTGCGCGCGGTCATGAAGGACGTGGGCGAGGAGGTCGCACTGCTCGCGGGAGACGGACCCGAGGCACACCCGCTCGACTCCCTGCCCGAGGCCGTGCAGCGGATCCGGGCCCGGGTGCCGGAGGGCCAGCAGGCGCTGGCCGTGCTCACCGACGTGCTCGACGGCTTCCTGAGGTTCCTCGCGGCGATCCTCGCCGACGACGGGGTGCTGTCGGGGGAGGAGTTCTGGACCGTGGCGGCCGCGTGCCTGCGCGACCTGCAGGCCGACCACCCCGAGCTGGCCGCCCAGCACGCGCGGTACGACCTGCTGGCGCCCGACTTCGAGCACTCGTGCCTGAACCGGCTGCAGCTGCGCAACACCCTCGAGATGGTCGACCTCGCCGACCAGGCGCAGTCGCTGCAGCTTGTCGGACGCCTGGCCAACCCCCTCCACGGCCGATGACCCCGGCCCCCACCCCGCGTCCCGAAGGGTTGTCGACGGCTCTCTCGGGCGGGAACCGTCGGCAACCCTTCGGGACGCGGGTCGGGGGTGTGGCGTGACGGTGCTGAGGGTGGAGGCGGCGTCGACGGAGGGGCTGGCGTTCGCGCAGGGTCGGGCGACCGCCGAGGCGTCGCGGGAGCGTCTGCTCGAGGACCTCGCGCACGTGGAGTCGACCACGGGCACGCCCTGGGACGCGTTCTGCGCCCGGTCGCTGCTGGCGCGGACGGCCCGGCGCTCCCACGAGCGGCTCGACGACGAGACGCGGGCGTTCGTCGACGCCTACGCCGCGGGCGTCCGCGCGGGTGGGCTCGACGCCTGGCGTGACTGGACGTCGCTCGGTGTGATGGCCGTGCACCACGCACTGTTCGGCAGCCTCGGCCACCACCTCTGGCGTCGGCACGTGGCGCGGGTGCTCGGACCCGATGCCGTCGCGACGCTCGCGCAGGAGGTGCCGGCCCTGTCGGGCAGCAACGCCTGGGTCGTCGGTGGGCGGCGCTCGGCCGACGGCCTGCCGCTCGTCGGTGCCGACCCGCACCGCATCGTCACCGTGCCGGGCGTCTACCAGCAGGTGCGGCTCGTCGCCACGGACGAGGACGTCGACGTCGTCGGCCTCACCTTCCCGGGGGTGCCGGGCGTGCAGCACTTCGGGCACACCGGGTCGGTCGCGTGGGCCATCACCAACGCGATGGCCGACACCCAGCAGCTCACCGACGTGTCGGCGCAGGAGCCGCGCGACGTCGTCGACGGCGTGCCGGTGACGGCCCACGGGCCGCTGGTCCTCGAGCACCCGGACGGCTCCGGCGTGGCCGTGCGCACCGTGCCCTGGCTCGTCGACGACCTCGGCCTCGCCGCGCTGCTGCCGCTGCTGCGGGCCCGGTCGGTGGCCGACGTCGACGCCGCGCTCGACCACTGGGTGGAGCCGGTCAACGACGTGCTCGTGGCCGACGTCGAGGGGGCGGTGCTGCACCGCGTGGCCGGCCGGGTTCCTTGGCGCGCTGCCTCGGGGGAGTGGGTCGGATGGGTCGTGCCGCACCGCCGCGAGGTCGGGGCCGACGAGCACCAGGTGACGGCCAACCACCGCCAGGGCGAGCACAGCGCGCCGCTCGCCGACGAGCTCGCCCCGCCGCACCGTGCACGCCGGCTCGAGCAGCTGCTCGACGAGCGGCCCGTGCTCGACGTGGAGCAGGCTGCTGCCCTGCACGCCGACACGCTGCTGCTGCCGGCCGAGCACTGGCAGCGACGGCTCGCCGGCCTCGACCTCGCAGGCGAGCCCGAGCAGGTGCGCGAGCTGCGTGACCGGATCGTCGCGTGGGACCGGCGCATGGACGCCGACTCGGTGGACGCCGCACTCTTCGCCGCGCTGCGCTCGGCCGTGGTGCGTCGACTCGTCGAGCACCCGGCGCTCGCCCCGCTGCGGGAGCCGTCGGCGGACCCGTGGACCGGGCCCGGCGAGCTGTTCGCCCCCTGGCTGCGCCCCGAGCCGCGGGTGGCGCTGGCCCTGGACCGTTGGCTGGAGCCCGTCGACGAGCCGGTGCCGGGAGTGGACCTGGAGGAAGCCCTGCGTCTGGCCCTGCGCGAGGCGGCTCCGCAGCTGTCGGCGCCGACGGCGTGGGGCGACGTGCACACCTTCACCCCGCTCGGCGGGCCGGCCCTCCGACTCGGCGGCGACGAGGGGTGCGTCCTGTCGACGTCGTCGGTGCCGGGCGTCGACGACCGGGTGTGGAGGGGGCCGGTCGCGCGCCTCGTGTGGTGCCTGGCCGACCGGTCCCGCAGCCGGTGGACCGTCCCCGACGACCTGGAGGTGTGGGCCGCCGGGTCCACGTCGCCGATGCAGCCCGACCACGAGGAGCCCTGACATGACCTCCACATCCCCCGTCGCGCCCCTCTTCACGCACCGACCGGTCGACCCCGTGGGCGACCTCGACCTGCTGCACGGCTGGGTGACGCATGAGCGTGCCCGGTTCTGGGGCATGACCGACCACACCCGCGACGAGGTCGGCGAGGTCTACGCCTACCTCGACTCCCTCGGGACGCACCACGCCTACCTGGTCCACGAGCACCGGGCCGGCACCGTCCCGGTCGCGATCTTCCAGACCTACGAGCCCGAGCACGACCCGGTGGGGGAGGCCTACGACGTGCAACCGGGCGACCTGGGGGTGCATCTGTTCGTGGGCCCAGGGGAGCGTCGGCCGGGCTTCACCGGAAACCTGGTCCGGTACCTGCTCGGCGTGGTGCTCGAGGACCCGTCGGTGCGGCGCATCGTCGTGGAGCCCGACGTGCTCAACGAGCGGTCGGTGGCCCGGTTCCGCCGTGAGGGCTTCGAGGTCGGCCCCGTGGTCGACCTCGGGCACAAGACGGCGCAGCTCGCGTTCCTCCCGCGTCCCCGCTAGGGCGTGTGGGCGAACGGGTCCCCGGTGGCCGCGTCGTAGAGCTCGACGTCCGACAGCGGGACGGTGCGGCGGGAGACGCCGACCTTGGTCCAGGCGAAGCCCTCCGGCGGGTCCTCGCCGACGGCGACCAGGTGCACGCCGTCGACACCGTCCTCGAACGCGGCCACGTAGTCACCTCCACCCGCGTAGCGGGCCCGCAGGCCGACGTGCTGCGCGGGCCGCACGTCGCCGCGGCCGTTGCGCCAGCCGTAGGCGGGGGTGTCGTAGTACGAGACGACCCGACGTCGACCGTCGGCCTCGAGCCGCCAGAACTCCGTGCCCGACGGCGCGCGCATCGCGGTGAGCACGCCGTCGCGCACCTCGACCCCAGGCAGCTCCGGGAGCACGAGGAAGTCGACGAACCGCCCCGCGCCCGGAACCGGCTCGGGATGGCCGAACGCCGCCCGTGCCGCGTCGGCGTCGGCGTAGGTGGCCTCCTCGAGCGGCACGACCGGGCCGCCGACGACGTCGAGGCCCTCGAGCATGATCCCGGTGGTCTGCGCCGGGGTGAGCAGCGCGAACCAGCGGCGTCGGGCGGAGTGCGTCACGGGGTGAGCAGGACCTTGCCGGTGGCGCGGCGCTCGTCGATGGTGGCGAGTGCCTGCGCGGCCTCGTCGAGGCCGAACGTGGCGCCGATCGGGGGGGTGAGCGCACCGGACTCCAGGTGCGGGGCGATGGCCGCCCACTCCTGGGCGACGTGCCCGGGGCGGGCGAGCGCGTAGGCGCCCCAGCCGACGCCCACGACGCTGAGGTTGTTGAGCAGCAGCCGGTTGACCTTCACCTCGGGGATGTCGCCCGCGGTGAAGCCGATGACGAGCAGGCGGCCGTCCTCGCGCAGGCTGCGCAGGGAGTCGGTGAAGCGGTCGCCGCCCACCGGGTCGACGACCAGGTCGACCTTGCCGGACGCCTTGACCGCGTCGAGGAAGCCGTCGGCCAGCACGAACTCGTCGGCGCCGGCGTCGATGGCCACGGCACCCTTCTCGGCGGTCGACGTGACGGCGATGACGTGGCCGGCGCCGAACGCCTTGGCCACCTGGATGGAGGCCGTGCCCACACCGCCGGCGGCCCCGTGCACGAGCACGCGCTCGCCGGGTGCGATCCGCCCGCGCTCGACGAGGGCGAAGTAGGCCGTGAGGTAGTTGAGCGGAACCGACGCGCCCTGCTCGAAGGAGACGGCGTCGGGAAGGTGGAACGTCATGTCGGGCTGGGTGACCGCGTACTCGGCGAACCCGCCGAGCATGCAGAAGCCGGCGACCCGGTCGCCGGGGGAGAAGCCGGACCCCTCGGGGGCGGTGACGACCTCGCCCGCGACCTCCGAGCCCGGCACGAACGGCAGCTCCGGCTTGAGCTGGTACAGCCCGCGGGTCTGCAGCACCTCGGGGAACGAGACGCCGGCGGCCCGCACCCGCACGAGCACCTGCCCGTCGGCGGCGGTGGGGTCGGGGAGCTCGGTGACCTCGACGGCCGAAGGCCCGTCGAGCGTCGTGATCTGCACGGCACGCATGGCCCGACACTAGGGCCGTGGAGCACCGCTAAGCAAGCGCTTAGTGAGAGTTCGTGGCGTCGCGCCGGAATCGCTCGGGCTCAGTGCCCGCGACGCAGACGGATGCTGTCGCGGCCGTTGGTCGCGAGGTACCGGGTGACGTTGAGCAGTGCGTGCCGGTCGGGCGCGGGCTCCTTGCCGTCGGCCATCCGCCACATCTGCACGGTGTAGTAGGTGAGCTCGGTGAGGTTGTCGAGCATGCGGATCCCGCTGCGCCGGGGGCGGACCGTGCTCGCGTCGGCGCGGCCGTCGAGCAGCCGGCCGGGGACGTCGGGCTCCACGGTGAGCGGGCGGCCGAGCCCCACGAGGTCGATGCCGCCGTCGCCGAGGGCGTCGGCCATGCCCTCGACGGTGCGGAACCCGCCGGTGACCATGAGAGGGAGGTCGGGGAGCTCGGCGCGGACCTGCTCGGCGAACGCGAGGAAGTAGGCCTCACGCCGTCGGGTGGAGTCCTTGAGGCTGGGGTCGACGCCGAGCATCGCGGCCGAGGCGTACGTGCCGCCGGAGACCTCGAGCAGGTCGATGCCCTCCGCGGCGAGCGCGTGGACGACGGCGAGCGACTCGGCCTCGTCGAAGCCGCCCTTCTGGAAGTCGGCGGAGTTGAGCTTGACCGAGACCGGGACGTCGGGACCGACGGCGGCGCGGACGGCGCGGACGACCTCCAGCAGGAAGCGACGACGCTTCTCGGGCGTACCGCCCCACGCGTCGGTGCGGCGGTTCGACAGCGGTGAGAGGAACTGGCTGACGAGGTAGCCGTGCGCGCCGTGGATCTGCACGCCGTCGAACCCGGCCTGCGTGACGACGCGGGCAGCGGTGGCGAACCGGGCGACGACGTCCTCGATCTCGGCGTTCGTCAGCGCGCGCGGCTCCGCGAAGACGCCCGCCGTGCCGGGCACCGCGACGTCCGACGGTGCGACCGGGTGCGCGGACAGCGAGCGCGGGACCTGGCGGCCGGGGTGGTTGAGCTGCACCCACGCCGCGCTGCCGCCGGACTTCATGACCTGCGCCCACGCGGCGAGGTCGGCGGCGTCGCGGTCGTCCTCGACGACGACGTTGCCGGGCTCGCCGATCGCGCGACGGTCGACCATGACGTTGCCGGTGATCGTGAGCCCCGTGCCGCTGTGGGCCCAGCGGGCGTAGAGGCGACGCAGCCGGCTGCCCGGCGAGTGGTCGCGGCGGGCGAGCCCCTCGCTCAGGGCGGCCTTGACCAGCCGGTTGGGCAGGGTCGAGCCGTTGGGCAGCGTGAGCGGCGCGGTGAGCACCGACCGGTCGACGGTCGCGGGGGCAGGGTTCGTGGACATGGGTCCTCCGACGCAGTGGTCTGTCAGGGATGCGGGTCAGCGGGAGCGCAGGACGGTGTCATCGCGCGCGGAGCACGGGTCATCGCGCGCGGAGCACGGTGTCATCGCGCGCGGAGCACGACGGGCGCCTTGTCGTCCGGGACGTTCGTGATGTTGCGCAGGCGCGGCCCGGTGGGCTTCTCGGTGTGCACCTCGAAGCGCTGCAGCACCTCGCGCAGCACCACCGTGCCCTCCATGAGCGAGAACGCGGCGCCGATGCAGCGCCGCACGCCACCGCCGAAGGGGATCCAGGTGCCGGCCGTGACCTCGCCGTCGAGGAACCGGTCGGGACGGAACGCGTGGGCGTCGGCGAACGAGGACTCGCGGCTGTGCGACAGCATGATCGACGGGGTGACCGTGGTGCCCCTCGGGAGACGTCGGCCCGCGACGACCTGGTCGCTCTGGAGGGACCGCGCCACGAAGTCGATGATCGGGTGCAGGCGCATCGCCTCCTTCAGGCACGCCTCCAGGAAGGTCTCGTCGCCCTCGTCGGCGGCCCGCGTGGCCCGGGCCAGCAGCACCGGGTCCTGGCCCAGCTCGTGCAGCGTCCACGACAGCGCCGACGCCGTCGTCTCGTGGCCGGCCAGCAGCAGCGTGACGAGCTGGTCGCGCAGCTCGGCGTCGGCCAAGGCCTCGGCGTCACCCTCCCCGGCCAGCAGGAGCCGCGAGAGGACGTCGTCGCGGCCCTCCAGCCCGTCGCGTACGTGCTCGGCGCGACGCTCCCGGATCTCGGCGTACAGCAGGTCGTCGACCTCGCGCAGGTTGGTGAAGAAGCCGCGCCACGGCGGGATCCTGCGCAGCCGCGGGAAGATCCACGACAGCAGGATGCCGGCATCGATGTCGACGATCCTCGTGACCTTGGGACGCAGCACCGAGAGCCGCTCCTCGTCGGTCACGCCGAAGACCACCTGGAGGATGACCTCGAGGGTGATCGCGTTCATCGCGTCGAGCGTGACCAGCCGCTGCCCGTCGTGCCAGCCCTGGACGGCCTCCTTGGCCAGACCCTCCACGAGCGGTCGGTAGCTGCGCATCGCCGGGCCCGTGAACGCCGGCATCAGCAGCTTGCGGCCGCGCTGGTGCTCGGCGTCGTCGGTGAGCAGGAGCGAGTGCTCGCCCATCACCGGCTTGAGGATCGCGTTGCCCTCGCCGGCGTGGAACTGCGCCGGGTCGGCGGCGAAGATCTCCTTCACGTCGGCGGGGTCGGAGTGGATCACGAGGGTGCGCGGTCCGGGCAGGATCTGCACCGAGAACGTGTCGCCGTACGTGGCGTGGGCGTCGCGGATCAGCGGCCCCCGCTTGCGCATGAACCGCATGGTCATGAGCAGCGGGTTCCCGCGCGGCCCCGGAGGGACGTCGTAGCTCTGCTGGTCCGCCGCCCCGGCCGGTCGTGGGGACCCGGCACCCCCGCCGGTCACGTCAGGCCGCCTTCTCCCACGCGAAGTCCTGGGCCTCGACCTTGCGGGTCACCCACCAGTAGCGGAAGGTGAAGCCCGGCCAGATGGTGCGGTTCTTGCCCTGGCTGTCGAGGTACCAGCTGGTGCAGCCACCCTGGCTCCACACGCCCTTGCTGACCTTCTCCTGCAGGGCGTCGTTGAACTGGCGCTGCGCCTGCGGCGTGGGCTCCACGGCCTGGGCGCCGCGCTCGTCCATCTCGTCGAGCATCGACAGGATCCACTTCGTCTGCTGCTCGATCATGAACACGACCGAGTTGTGGCCGAGGGCCGTGTTGGGGCCGAGCAGGAAGAAGAAGTTCGGGAAGTCGGTGACCGAGATGCCCAGGTAGGTCTCGATCCCCTTCTCCTTGAACGTCTTCGACAGGTCGCGGCCACCCTTGCCGGTGACGTGCACCCACTCGAACGCGTCGGTCACGTGGAAGCCGGTGCCGTAGATGATGACGTCGGCCTCGCGGAACGTGCCGTCCTTCGCGCGGATGCCGTCGGCGGTGATCTCCTCGATGCCGTCGGTGACGAGCTCGACGTTCTCGCGGTTGTAGACCGGGATGTAGTTGTCGGTCTTCAGCACGCGCTTGCAGCCGAGGCGGTAGTCGGGGATGAGCTTCTCGGCCACCGCGGGGTCGTCGACCGTCTTGCGGATGTAGCCCGAGACCTTCTTCTCCATGACGCTGGTGATGTTCTGCAGCGGTCCGGTGAAGCCCAGCTGCTGCGCCTCGTTGAGCCAGTACATGGCGTTGCGGTAGGCGCGCGTGCCGCCGGGCAGCTTCTTGATGAAGGCCTTCTTGCGGCCCTCGATGTCGTGGTTGTGCTTCGGGACGACCCAGGGGGCGCTGCGCTGGTAGACGTCGAGCTGGGCGACGTCGCCGACGATCTGCGGGATGAACTGGATGGCGCTGGCGCCGGTGCCGATGACGGCGACCTTCTTGCCGGTCAGGTCGACGTCGTGCTGCCACTGCGCGGAGTGGAAGCGCGCACCTGCGAAGCTCTCGGCGCCCGGCAGGTCGGGGATGTTCGGGATGTGCAGGCCGCCGATGCCGGACACGACCACCCGGGCGTCGTAGGTCTCCTTGGAGGTGCTGACGGTCCAGCGCAGGCGCTCCTCGTCCCACTCGGCGCCGGTGACCTCCGTGCCGAAGTGGATGACGTCGTAGAGGTCGTGCTTCGTCGCGACGCCGCGCATGTACTGCCAGATCTCCTGCTGCCCGGAGTACTCGCGGCTCCAGCCGGGGTTGAGCTCGTAGGAGAAGGAGTACATGTGCGACTGGATGTCGCACTCGGCGCCGGGGTAGGTGTTGTCGCGCCAGGTGCCGCCGACGTCGTCGGCCTTCTCGATGACGACGAAGTCGTCGCGTCCGGCCTCGCGCAGCTTCATGGCCATGCCCATGCCGCTGAAACCGGTGCCGATGACCAGGATGTCCGTGGAGATCATGTTTCGGATACTATCGGTATCTGAGACCCGTGGCCAGGTGTTGCGGGACACGTCGAGGGAGGCAGCGATGACCGTCGAGAGCGAGCGCACCGTCACGCGGGCGCAACGTCAGGCGCAGACCCGCGAACGCCTCGTCGAGGTCGCCCGCGAGCTGTTCCTCGCCGACGGCTACAACGCCACGTCCCTCGACAAGGTGGCGGTCGCGGCCGGCTTCTCCAAGGGTGCGGTGTACTCCAACTTCTCCGGCAAGGAGGAGCTCTGCATGGCGGTGCTCGACACGATCCACGAGGAGCAGATCTCCGGGGTCGTCGCCGCCTTCACCGTCGACGCCGACCTCGACGGCCGCATCGACGCCTTCGCCTCGTGGGCCCGCGAGAAGCTGGGTCACCCGCGCTGGACCGCGCTCGAGGTGGAGTTCGCGGCCGTCGCGCGGCAGAGCCCCTGGGTCGCCACCGAGCTGGTCAAGCGGCACCGCATGCTCGTGGCCGCCAGCGCCGACCTCATCGAGCGGGTCATGGCCGACGCCGGACTCGCTCTCGGCATGGAGGCCCGCAAGGCCGCCACCGCCCTGCTCAGCCTCGGCATCGGTCTGGGCGCCATGCGCTCGCTCGACGGCGAGCTCGACGTCGACGTCTTCGCCGAGACCATGCGCGCCCTGCTCCGCGGCTCCACGTCGGCCTGACGCGCGACCAGGCTCAGTCCCTCCGTTTCGGACAGTTGCGGGGCGGTCGAACGCCCTCCAGTGCCCCGAACGTGTCCGAGACGTGTGGCCTGCGGCTGCGCTGCTGCGGGTGCGTCTGGGCGTGGTCTCCGGAAGGGCCTCGACGGAGCGGGCGCGTCGGGCTCGGCCGAGCTTCCCGGCCCCCGCCCGGCGTTTTGACGCGTTGGGGTCGATTTCGACGGCGCGGATCGACCTCAACGCGTCAAGACGGCCGTTTCGGACACTTGCGGGGCGGTTCGGGGTCGATGAGTGCCCCGGAACTGTCCGAAACGGGAGACGCGGCCCGGGAGCCCACCCACGTCGCTGGGCCTGCTCCGGTCGAGGCCCTTTCGGAGACCGGCACGACGACGACCTCAGCCGACGCAGCCGCAGGACGGGACCGACCTCAGCCGACGCAGCCGCAGGTAAAGACGGACCCGAGCCGACGCAGCCGCAGGACGGGACGGCCCTCAGCCGGCGCAGCCACGGGGCCGCGCAGGAGGAAGGTCAGTAGCCGCCGTTGTCCTTGAAGCGCTCGAAGCTGCGGTTGACCTCGGCCTCGGCCTCGACGCGGCCGGTCCAGGTGGAGCCCTCGACGGACTTGCCGGGCTCGAGGTCCTTGTAGACCGTGAAGAAGTGCTCGATCTCGAGGCGGTCGAACTCGGGCACGTGGTGGATGTCGCGCAGGTGCTCCTGGCGCGGGTCCGTGGCGGGCACGCACAGGACCTTGTCGTCGCCGCCGGCCTCGTCGGTCATGCGGAACATGCCGATGGCGCGGCACGTGATGACGCACCCGGGGAACGTGGGCGACGGCAGCAGCACCAGGGCGTCGAGAGGGTCGCCGTCGAGGCCGAGGGTGTCGTCGATGAAGCCGTAGTCGGCGGGGTACTGCGTGGCGGTGAACAGCGTGCGGTCGAGCCGGATGCGGTGGCTCTTGTGGTCGACCTCGTACTTGTTGCGCTCACCCTTGGGGATTTCCACGGTGACATCGAAGATCACGGGTCGGGCCTCTCGTCGCTGCTGGTTGCCTGAGCGCACCGGGCGACCGCCGTCGGGCGGGACCGCAGGGATGGGCGCTTCGTGCATAGTCTGGCCCATGTGACGCGACGAGATCGAGGCAGGGTCGCTCTGCCATGGGCGCTGGGCGGGCTGTTCCTCGCCGTCGTGCTCGTCGCCGGAGTCGGCCTCGGCTGGACGTCGGGTCGGCTCAACCCCGTCGTGTGCGGCGGCCCGTGCGGGCCCGAGGCGGTCGCCCCGCCGGAGGCGCTCACCCTCGACGCCGCCCCGCAGCGCGTCCAGCCCGATCCGGTCATGACCGGCGCCCTCGACCCCGACGCCGTGCGCGCCGCGGTCCAGCCGCTCCTCGAGGACCCTGCCCGCCGCGCCGAGCTGGGCGACCGGCTCGGCGTCGCCGTGGTGGGGCTCGACGGCACGTCGGTGTTCGCCCGCGACGCCGACGAGGCGTTCGTGCCGGCCTCCACGACGAAGCTGCTCACGGCGTACGCCGCGCTCTCCCTGCTCGACCCCGGATCGCGCTTCAGCACGTCGACCGTGCTCGACGGCAACGAGGTCGTGCTCGTCGGCGGCGGCGACCCGTACCTGGCGTCGAGCCGACCCGAGCGGCCCACGCGCGTGGACCGGGCCGACCTGCGCACGTTGGCCGAGCGCACCGCCTCGGCACTCGACGACGCCGGCGTCGGTGAGGTGTCGCTCGGCTACGACGCCGGCCTGTTCACGGGTCCGTCGGCGAGTCCGGGCTGGGAGGACTCCTACGTGCCCGGGCAGGTCGTCACGCCGGTGAGTGCCCTGTGGGCCGACCGGGGGGTGCGCGACGGGATCCGGTCCGGCGACCCGGCCCGCGCCGCGGCCGACCGGTTCGCCGGCTACCTGCAGGACGAGGGCATCGACGTCGACGGCGAGCCGGACCGGGCCGACGCGCCGCCGGACCCGCAGCGGGTGCTCGCCGCCGTGCAGAGCGCCACCGTCGCCCAGATCGTCGACGCCACGCTGGTCCGCAGCGACAACGAGGCCGCCGAGGTCCTCCTGCGCCACGTGGGGCTGGCGGCGGGCGGCCCGGGCAGCTTCGAGGGCGGCACCGACGCGGTGGCGGCCACGCTCACCGAGGCGAGTGTGCCCGTCCAGGGCCTGCGGCTCGACGACGGCAGCGGTCTGGCGCGGTCGAACCGCATCGCCCCCGAGACCTTGGCCGGGGTGCTGCGCGTGGCGGCGTCGCGCGCCTCCACGTCGGAGCTGCTCGCCGACCTGCCGGTCGGCGGACTCACCGGCACCCTCGAGGACCGCTTCGACGAGGACTCCGCGGGCCGGGGTCTGGTGCGCGCGAAGACCGGCACGCTCACCGGTGTGCACTCGCTGGCCGGGTACGCCACCGACGCCAGGGGGGTGCCGATCGTCTTCGCCGTCATGGTCGACGACACCGAGGGCGTGAACCCGTTCGTCACGCAGGCTGCGATCGACGACGTGGCGGCGGCGCTGGCGGCCTGCACCTGCGGTCCCGACGCGACCCAGCCCTGACGCCGCGGCACCGGAAGAACAGTCCTGTAGTTCGCGCGAAGCCGTGACACGTGTGACGGATGAGACGCACGATGGTCGTCCGCCGGGTGGGGAAGCCCGACGGGCGAGGGAGATCATCATGCGCAGGCTCGGGCTCGCGTGCGCCGCCGCACTCATGTGCGCGGCCACGCTCACCGCCGTCGGTGGCACGTCGTCGGCAGCCTCGTCGACGCCCGTGCCCCTCCCGTCGAAGCCGAAGGGACTGAAGGCGCCCGTCGCGCTGCCCAAGGCCGTCGACCCGCCGTCGGCGTACGCGCCGCAGGTCGCGTGCCAGCCCGGCACGCCGGCCGGTGTCGCGAAGACACGCGACCTCGTCATGCGGACCTACGGCGTCGGCGGGAGGGGCAACACGGCGCGAGGCTGCTCCGAGGGGGTGTCCGAGCACGCCGACGGGCGGGCCTGGGACTGGATGGTGGACGTGAAGGACGCCGAGGAGAAGAAGGCCGCCGCCGACTTCCTCGCCTGGCTGACGAGGGACGGCGGCACCAACGCCCGGCGTCTCGGCATCATGTACGTCATCTACAACGAGAAGATCTGGGCCGTCTACCGGTCCAAGGAGGGCTGGCGCCCGAGCTCGGGCCACCGCGACCACGTCCACGTGTCGTTCAGCTGGAACGGCGCCCGAGGAACCACCAGCTTCTGGACCGGGAAGGTCCACCCCGTCGACCACGGGCCGTGCTCCCGCTTCGCCGGGCAGCCGGCCGTCATGAACTCGAAGGCGCGCACCACCCGCTGCTACGCGGCCGTCCCCCTGGTCAAGAGGACGTCGTGGGCCACGATCGCGCTCGGGTCCCGCGCGGGCACCGTGAAGACCGCCCAGAAGGCGCTCGGCGTCAAGCAGACCGGGACCTTCGACGCCGCCACCCGCGAGGCCGTGAAGGCGTACCAGAAGAAGCACGACCTGCCCTGGACCGGGACCATCGACCAGCCGACGTGGGCCTCGCTCGTTCCGGCGAAGGTCACCTCGGACGTGGCCAAGGGACTCTCGGCCGCCGAGGCCGCGGCCTACGGTGCGGAGCGCTACACGTCCTCGATGCCCGAACGGACCACCGGGAAGGCCGTGCTGGTGCTGCAGGTCGCGCTCGGCATGAAGCGCGCGGACCGCAACGGGTACTACGGACCCCTCACGGTCGCGGCGGTCCGGGCCCGGCAGAAGGCGATGGGCCGCTCCCAGACCGGCACCTGGACGAAGGGCGACTGGGCGGCCCTCGCCTCGTGACGTGGCCGACAGCCCCGTCGTTGGAGTGGTGCGGCGAGGCGGTGCGCGGGATCATCGAGGCATGAGCGAAGACCAGGGACGTCAGCCAGACGAGCGCGCCGGCGAGCGCGATCGCACCCACGGCAAGGACGAGCGCCGGTACGTCCCGTCCGACGTCGACCCCCAGCGGTGGGTCAAGCGGCTCGTCTGGGCCCTCGTGCTCGTCGCGGTCGTGTACGCCGGGGCCCTCGTCGCGTCGGCGTTCTTCCCGCGGTGGTGGGCCCAGCGCATCGGCGACCAGGTGAACGGCGACCTCACGAGCGGCATCCTGTGGGGCCTGTTCTACGGGTTCGTCTTCACGATCGTCCCCCTGATGATCGTCGTGCAGCTGCGTCGTCGGTTCTTCAACTGGACGTGGCGGGGCATCCTGCTGGTCGTGGCGATCGTCCTGGCCGTACCGAACTGGCTGACGCTCGCGGTCGTGCTGGGCACGGGCAACGCGGCGCACGCGGGCGAGCGCATCATGGACGTCGAGGCTCCTGGGTTCCGGATCGCGACGGCGATCGGTGCCGTGGGTGCTGCCGGACTGGTGGTGGTGCTGCTCGTGACGGGCGTCGTCGCGACCCACCGACGCAAGCAGGTGCGCACGCTGAAGGGCCGGCTCGACGAGCGCGACAGCGGCCCGGTCGACGGTTCCCGCGACGGCACAGGCACCGGTACCGGGCGACGCACCGACCAGCCCTGACGCCGAGTTGCGAGCCGCGGCCACGGTGCCAATGTGGGAACCGCGGCACCCGCCGCACAGTCGACCCCAGGAGGAACACATGAGCGAGCTCAACCCAGAAGGTCCCGCTGACGGTGGCGCCGAGGGCACCCCGGGCGTGCAGGACGGTGGCGCCGACGGTGGCGCCGAGGGTCCCGCCGACGGTGGCGCCGAGGGCACCCCGGGCGTCCAGGACGGTGGCGCTGACGGTGGCGCCGAGGGTCCCGCCGACGGTGGCGCCGAGGGCACCCCGGGCGTGCAGGACGGTGGCGCCGACGGTTCGGCCCAGTAGGTCGTGACCACCACCGAGCAGGGAGGGGTGGCCGGTCTGCGGACCGGTCACCCTGCCCTGCGTCGCCTCGTCGTCGACCCCGTCGCCTTCGCCGCCGACACGTGGGGCCGGGCGCCGCTGCTCACCCGTGCGGCCGACCTGCCTGCGCGGTTCGACGACCTGTTCGGCGAGTCCGCCGTCGACGAGCTCGTGTCGACGCACGGGCTGCGGACACCGTTCCTGCGCGTGGCCAAGGACGGCACGACGCTGGGCACCCGCGCGTTCACGTCGGGCGGTGGCGTGGGGGCCGGCATCGCCGACCAGGTCGACGACACCCGCCTCACGTCGCTGTTCGCCGACGGCGCCACCCTCGTGCTGCAGGCGCTGCACCGCACGTGGCCCGCCGTCGTCTCGTTCTCCCAGGCCCTGGTGGCCGACCTCGGGCACCCGGTCCAGGTCAACGCCTACGTCACGCCGCCGCAGTCCCGCGGGTTCGACGACCACTACGACGTGCACGACGTCTTCGTGCTGCAGATCTCCGGAGCCAAGCACTGGCGGATCCACGCCCCGGTGCACGAGGCGCCGCTGCGCGACCAGCCCTGGACCGACCGCCGCGACGCGGTGCGGGTCGAGGCGGAGCGCGAGCCGCTCATCGACGCCGTGCTCGAGCCCGGCGACGTGCTCTACCTGCCGCGCGGAACGCTGCACGCCGCCACCGCGCTGGGCGACGTGAGCACGCACCTGACCTTCGGCGTCCACACCTGGCATCGCCACCACGTGGCCGAGGAGCTGGTCACGGCCGCGCTCGCGGTGGTCGGTGACGACCCCGACGTGCGCACGTCGCTGCCCCTGGGTGTCGACGTCGCCGAGGCAGGCGACCTCGAGGCGCACGCCGAGCTGGTGCGCGACCGGCTGCTGTCGGCACTGCGCTCCGTGCCCGTCGAGACCCTGGCGGCCGCTCTCGGGGCGCGCGACGACGCGTCCGGGCGCGCTGAGCCGGTGGGCCCGCTCGCCCAGCTGCGTACGGCGCAGAGCCTCGACGACACCACGCCGCTGAGGCTGCGCGAGCAGCTGGGCGCACGCCTCGACGGCACCACGCTCACCGGCCGCGCCGGAGCGGTCGACGTGTCCGCCGTCGACCCCGGGGCGGTCGCCGCCCTGCTCGACGGCCAGGCCGTCCCGGCCGGGTCGCTGGGTCTCGACGCAGCCCGCCGGCTGGTGTCGGCCGGCGTCGTCGTGCCCGCGTGACCTGCTGCGCTGCGAGAGGATCGGCTCGTGGCCGACCTCGATGACCTGTGCGCGGCGCGGGCCCGTGAGCGGTCCGACCCGCTCACCGGCACGGCCCTGCACGTCCGTCGGTTCCTGCTCGTGGAGCACCAGGGACCGTGGCCCTTCCACGCGCTCGAGTCCGAGGGTCTCGACCCGGACGTCGTCGCCCGGCTGGTGGCCGCCACGCGAGAGGTGGGCGCGCGCACGATCCTGATCCGTCGTCCGGGTCGACGGTCCGAGGCGTCGGGCCGTCGGGCGTGGGCCGTGGCGGACGTGGAGAACGGCCGCATCCGCTGGGGCGCGTGGACCGATGCTGCGGACCTCCTCGAGGCGTGCGCGGTGCTGCGTGAGGACTCGGGCGGACCCGGCTGGGGCGACGAGGGCGCGGTGCTGGTGTGCGCGCACGGCCGGCACGACACGTGCTGCGCGGTGCGCGGTCGCCCGGTGGCCGCGGCGCTGGCCGAGCGGCTCGGCGACGTCGTGTGGGAGTGCAGCCACGTCGGTGGCGACCGGTTCGCGGCCAACGTCGTGGTGGTGCCCGACGGCACCTTCTACGGCGGACTCGACGCCGACACCGCGGTCGGCGTCGTCGAGGAGCACCTGGCCGGGCAGGTCACGACCGCGCTCCTGCGTGGCAGCAGCGCCCTGCCGCCGGCGGCCCAGGCTGCGGCCGTCGCGGTGCACGAGCGGTGGGGCCCGGCGGGCCCGCGCGACGTCCACTCGGCGCAGGTGGACGATCTGGGTGACGGACGCTGGAGGGTCCGACTCGTCTGCTCCGGTCCGTTGCCGTCGGCCGTGGTCGCCGACGTCCGCGCGGTGCACCGCGACCCTGCCGTGCTCACCTGCCAGGCGCCCCGAGCGACCTCGGCCCGTGCGTTCGTCGTCGACGCGCTGAGCCCTGCGGCGTCGGAATGAGTCGGGTCAGCGCGGCACGAGCGGCTCGTCGCGGGTGCGACGCAGCAACGTGGAGGCCTTGCGGTTGAGCAGGCGCATGGCGGTCGTGTAGCCGAACGGCGCGAAGCGCTGCGCCAGGTGCCCGACCTGGATGTCGCGCGACGTGAAGACGAGGTAGCGCCCCTTCTCGATGCCGCGGAGCATGGCGTCGGCCGCCTCCTCGGGGGACACGGCGTGCTTCTCGAACCGTCCGACGGCCTTGGCGACCCGGGGGTCGTCGCGGTCCACGCCGACGATGTCGACGGTGCCGACGAGCGGCGTCCGGACGGCGCCGGGACAGACCAGGGTCACGCCGATCCCGTGCTGCTCGAGGTCGAAGCGAAGGACCTCGCTCACCCCCCGCAGGCCGAACTTGGCGGCGCTGTAGGGCGCGTGCAGGGGCAGTCCGAACAGGCCCGCCGCGGACGAGACGTTGGCGACGTGCCCGCCGCGACCGGCCTCGATCATGCGGGGCACGAAGGAGCTGAGCACGTGGATGGGACCCATGAGGTCGATCTCGACGGTGCGTCGCCAGTGCTCGGGTCGCAGGTCCTCGATGCGTCCCCAGGTGGAGATGCCGGCGACGTTCAGCACCACGTCGACCGCGCCGACGTGACCGTGCACCTCGTCGGCGAGCGCGCTCACGGCGTCGAGGTCGCTGATGTCGAACGCCGCGTGGTGCAGCACCGACCCGCCGGCCGCGTGCACGAGTGCGACGGTCTCGTCGAGCCCGTCGGCGGCGACGTCGGTGAGCACCAGGCGCCCGCCCCGTGGGGCGAGGCGCAGCGCGGTGGCGCGACCGATGCCGCTGGCGGCACCGGTGATCACGACGGTCTTGCCCTCCAGGGAGGTGCGGGTGCGGGCCATGGTCGTTCCTCTCGACGAAAACCAGTGCGATCGTACCAGTTGGTGTCGAGTGGGGCGACGGTTCTGGTCGAACGATGGCGAGCCCTCGACCTGCGGCTGCGTCGGCTGCGGTCGACGTCGCGGCGGCCTCCGAAAGGGCCTCGACCGGAGCGGGACCAGCGCCCCGCCCGAGCCCCCGGGCTGCGGCATCCGTTTCGGACACTTCCGGGGCACGTTTCGGGGTCGAAGTGCCCCGAATGTGCCCGAATCGTCGCGGCCCCGGCGTTGTGACGCAGTGACGTCGGTTCGTGCGCCGGAAACCGACTCGAAGGAGTCAAAACGCGGGGCGGGGCCGGGGGGCTCGGGTGGGTCGGTCCCCCTGCTCCGTCGAGGCCCTTTCGGAGACCGTCGGGAATCCCCGCCGCGCCGACGCAACCGCAGGCCATGCGTCTCGGACAGTTCCGGGGCGCTCGCCCCGGTCCCAACGCCCCGGAAGTGTCCGAATCGGAGGGACGCGACCGGCCGCGCGTCGGTGCCGGAAAGCGTCCGCCTCGACCCCTAGCGTGATCCCCGAGGACGACGGAGAGGCAGGTGGTCGGGCGATGCGGACCAACCGGTTCGAGGGCTTCTGCTCCGCGTGCGCCCAGCACGTGCACGCCGGGGCCGGGCACCTCACCGGCACGCCCGGGGCCTGGCGCACGTGGTGCGTCGCCTGCTCGCCCAGGCCTCCGCAGCGCGGCGACCACGACGGGTGGCACCGGCTGCCCCTGGCCTCGCTCGACCTCGAGACCACCGGCACCGATCCCCTGCGCGACCGGGTCGTCAGCTACGCCCTGCTCGACGAGCCCGGGTTCGAGATCACCGGGCTCGTGCGGCCCGGCGTCCCCGTGCCCGAGGCGGCGGCGCAGGTGCACGGCATCACCGACGCGATGCTGGCCGACGCGCCCACGCCCGCCGAGGCGCTTCCGGTCGTGCTCGACTGGGTGCAGACGCTCGTCGAGCGACGGGTCGGTCTCGTGGTCTTCAACGCCTGCTACGACCTGTCCATGCTGCGCGCCGAGGCGGTGCGGCACGGGCTGGCCCAGCCGGACTGGGACCGGCTGCTCGTCGTCGATCCCTACGTCGTCGACTGGGGCGTCGAGCGAGGCGGTCTCGGACGTCGGCGGCTCGGCGACGTCGCCGCCTACTACGGGGTCACGCTCGACGGTGCGCACGACGCCACGTGCGACGCGGTCGCCGCGCGGCAGGTCGCGGTCGAGCTGGCCGCCCGGCACGCGCACGTGGGCGGCCTCGACCTCGACGCGCTCATGGCCAGCCAGCGATCGTGGTACGCCGAGCGTGCCGAGGACTGGAACGCCTACGCCCGCAAGGCCGGGCGCGACCTCGACGATCCCGCAGGCTGGCCGCTCGTCGGCTGACAGGCGCCTACGGCACGACGGTGCCGCGGACCCGGGCGAGGATCGCGGCGGCTGCGGCCGCCGGCTCCTCCTCGGGGATCCAGTGCGACGTGCCCTCGAGCACCGTGTAGCGGTAGTCGGCCGTCACGTGCTCGCCGCACGCGTCGGCACCGGACCGGCCGATCGCCAGGTCGTCGGTGCTCCACACGTAGGTGGTGGGCACCTCGACGTCGGGCAGGTCGCCCAGGTCGGACGTCATGGCGCGGTACCAGGCCAGCGCCGCGGTGAGCGCGCCCGGCTGCTGCAGCTGCGCGACGTAGGCGTCGACGAGCTGGTCCGGGACCGCCCCCTGGTACATCGCCCGCAGACGTCGGGCGTCGTCCTCCAGCAGGAGGGTCTCGGCCTTGCCCTCCTGGCGCAGGAGCCCGATGTAGGAGGCCTTGTCCTTCGCCTCCTCGTCGCCGCGCAGGGCGGCGTTGTAGGCGGCCAGGTGGGGGACCGAGAACGCGGTGAGGGTCCGCAGTCGGTGTCCGTGGTGGGCGGCGACGTACCAGGCCACCGCCGCACCCCAGTCGTGGCCGACGAGGTGGAAGGTCTCGAGGCCGAGTGCGTCGGCGAGGTCGACCACGTCCTGGGCGAGCGCCGCGGTCGTGTAGGTGTCGACCGCGTCGGGTCGAGCGTGAGGGGAGTAGCCCCGCTGGTCCGGCGCGACGACGCGCAGGCCGGCCTCGGCGAGCACCGGTGCCACCTCCGACCACGTCAGGGACGTCGCGGGGAAGCCGTGCAGCAGCACCACGGGCTCGCCGGAGTCGGGGCCGGTCGTGCGCACGTCGAACGTCAGGTCGCGGACGGGGACGGGCTCGGTCTCGTCGAACGTCATGCACCCATCCTCACGCACGGCGGGACCTCCGGTCAGGAGGGCGGGGCGCCGATGCGCTGGAGCGCCGCCGCGTCGAGCGCGGCGCCGGTGGCGACGTCGGGCGCGGTGCCACCGCGGTCGGCGTGCACCCACCAGCGGTCCGCGTCCGAGGCCGGCTCCTGGGGGTAGTGCGCGACGGCGTCGTCGAGCAGGTCCTCGAGGGCGGTCCTCAGGCGCATCGTCAGGTCGTGGACGCTCTCACCCTCGACGGGCAGCAGGGCCTCGCCCACGACCACGTCCACCACCACCCCACGGCGCAGGGTGCGTCGGCCGTCGACGGTGAGCAGGCGGTGCCCGCCCCACACGACGCACGGCACGAGCGGCACGGGGGCGCCCGTCACCCGTGCCCCGTGGAGGGCGAGCCCGGCCGCGCCCGGCTTGAGCGCCTTGACCCGGAACGAGCGGCTGATGGTGGCCTCCGGGAACACCCCCACCGCCTCGCCGTCGGCCACGAGACGCCGGGCGCGTCGGTAGGCGCTCGCCCCGGCCCAGCGCTCCACCGGGACGTGGCCCATGGCCCGCATGGCCCGGCCGACCAGCGGCAGCTCGAACACCGAGGCCTTGCTCATGAAGCGGACCAGGCGGCCACGCTCGCGCGCGGCCCAGCCGACGAGCACGAAGTCGAGGAAGCCGGTGTGGTTGCTCGCCAGCACCACGGGACCGGCTGCGGGGAGGTTCTCCAGGCCGCGTCCCCGGAGTCGGACGCCCCACAGGCGCAGCACGACGGCGCCCAGCCGGTTCACGACCCGGTAGGTGCGATCGGTGCGGTGGTGTCCGCCGGAGCCACGTGCCACGTCAGGGGTTCGGCGCGGACGGGGTCTCGGACGGGAAGCAGTCCGTGGCGCGCGCGACGTGACCGGTCCGCAGGCCCCCGGCCGCCAGCAGCAGGATCGCCGCGCCGTAGAGCGCCATGATCGGCACCGACACCGCGGCCGACCCGGGATCGACCCGACCGGCCTCGCCGAGGGCGATGATGCCGTCGGAGACCAGGAACAGCCCGCCACCGATCCCCGCCAGGCGGTCGACCGTCGAGGCGGTCACCGCCGTGGCCAGGAGCAGCGCGGCGTAGACGGGGATCACCGGGCGCAGGTCGGCGGCGAGTCCGCCCCAGGCCCACGCGACGACCACGACACCGGCCACGAGGTACAGCGCGACCAGCGCGACGGACGGCCGGTGCACCCGCAGGGCCCCGGCGCGCACGAAGAGCGTCACGAAGCACACGTGCGCCGCGGCGAACGAGGCCATCCCGGCGACGAACAGGTCGTCGAGCTCGAGGAGCAGGTCACCCCCGAGGCAGAGCAGCAGCGCCAGGGCGAGCAGGCGCGGCCCGCGGGACGTCAGCACCCAGGCGACGAGGACGGGTGCGAGCAGGCACTTGGTGACGCTGTCCCAGGGCGTCACGTCGGCGGCCAGCAGCACGAGGTGCACGACGAGCACCCCGAGGAAGGCCGCGACGAACGGGGTGGCCGCGCGCCACGGCGCGCGAGCGCTCTCGAGCAGGCTCATCGGCGCAGGCTACCCCGCGGGGGCGAGGTCGCGCGGGTCGTCGGTGACCCCGTTCTCGACGCGGCGGGAACGCTTGTCCTCGTACATCGAGACGTCGGCCCGCCGGAACGCGGCGTCGGCCGGTTCGTCGCCGGGGTACACCAGCGACCACCCCACGGAGACCTCCACGTCGTGCTGCGCGAAGGACGCGCGATAGCGCCGCAGCATCTCCCCGAGCGACCGTGGGGACACGTCCTCGACCAGCACGGCGAACTCGTCGCCGCCGTACCGGGCTGCGGTCTCCCCGTCGCGTCGTGCCGCGGTCAGGGCGGCGGCGACTCGTCGCAGGACGGCGTCTCCCTCGGTGTGGCCGAGCTCATCGTTGACCGCCTTGAGACCGTCGACGTCGGCGACGACCACGGCGGCGAGATCGCCGTACGCGCTCGTGCGCACGGCCGCGTCGGCCAGCAGGGCGTCCCAGCCGCGTCGGTTGACCAGGCCGGTGAGCGCATCGGTCTGGGCCAGGGCCTCCGCGGAGCGACGCGCGCGGTCGCCGCTCTCGAGCCGACGCGCCAGGGACACGTGCGCGCCGAGCAGGTCGGTGAGGAGCGACAGCAGGTCCAGGTCCACGTCGTCGGCGCGGTCGAGCGGTGAGGTGCCGAGCCCGCAGAGCATGCCGAACATCTCACCGTCGGCGGCGTGGATCGGCTGGCTGGCGTAGCTGCGGCTGTCGCCGATCCTCAGGTCGCGGTAGTCGGGGTGCGTGGTCACGTCCGGGACGACCGGGTCGGCGCCGAGGTCGACCACCCGGCGGCAGAAGCTGTCTGCCCAGTCGCGTCGGTCGCCGACGGCGATGAGTCCGTCTCCCTCGACGTGCAGGTGCACCTGCTCGCCGCCGACCACACGGTTGACGGACCAGTCGCTGATCGGCGTGTGGGTGCGCAGGTAGGTCACCACACGGTGGGAGACCTCGCTGAAGCTGTCGGTGCCGTCGGCGGGGCGGCTGAGCGTGGTCATCGCTCCATCCTGCCCGGTCGCTGGGCGTCCCGGGGGCGAACGGGAACGACACCGGTACCAGAACGGGAGCGGCGGTACTCACGCTGGTACGCTCGGCTCGACCAGACCATGGAGGGGAAGGCCGTCATGCCCGTCGAACGCCTCATGCCGACCGAGGAGTCGGCCGACCTCGTCGCGCTGACCCGCGAGCTCGTCGACGACAAGCTGCGACCGCGCGCGGCCGAGGCGGAAGCCACCGCCACGTTCCCGCGCGACGTGTTCGCCACCCTCGGTCGCGCCGGTCTGCTCGGGCTGCCGTACCCCGAGGAGCTCGGCGGAGGAGGGCAGCCCTACGAGGTCTACCTGCAGGTCGTCGAGGAGATCGCCTCCGCCTGGGCCAGCGTCGGCGTCGGCGTCAGCGTGCACGCCCTTTCGTGCTTCGGGCTGTTCGAGGCCGGCACGGACGAGCAGAAGCAGCGGTGGATGCCCGACATGCTCGGCGGTGAGCTGCTCGGTGCCTACTGCCTGTCGGAGGCCCACGCCGGCTCCGACCCCGCCGCCATGCGCACGAAGGCCGTGCGCGAGGGGGACGACTACGTCATCAGCGGCGCCAAGGCCTGGACCACCCACGGCGGGCGGGCCGACTTCTACAAGGTCATGGCCCGCACCTCCGACGACGGGGGGAGGGGCATCTCCTGCTTCCTCGTCCCGGCCGACGCCGAGGGCCTCACGGCCGACGTCCCCGAGCAGAAGATGGGCCTCATGGGCTCCACCACCGCCACCATGCTGTTCGACGGCGTGCGCGTGCCGGCCGAGCGACGCCTCGGGGCGGAGGGCCAGGGGCTGGCGATCGCGCTGGCGGGGCTCGACGCCGGACGCCTCGGGATCGCCGCCGTGGCCGTCGGGGTGGCCCAGGGCGCGCTCGACGCCGCCGTCGCGTACGCCAAGGAGCGCGAGACCTTCGGGAAGGCGATCATCGACCACCAGGGCCTCGGGTTCGTGCTGGCCGACATGGCCGCGGCCGTCGACTCGGCCCGTGCCACCTACCTGCACGCCGCCCGCCTCAAGGACGCCGGCCGTCCCTACGGTCGAGCGGCGTCGGTGGCCAAGCTCGTGGCCACCGACAACGCCATGAAGGTCACCACCGACGCCGTCCAGGTGCTCGGCGGTGCCGGCTACACGAAGGACTTCCCGGTCGAGCGCTACATGCGCGAGACCAAGGTCATGCAGATCTTCGAAGGAACCAACCAGATCCAGCGGCTCGTCATCAGCCGTCACCTGAAGTAGAGAGAGAAGGACACCCCCATGCAGCTCACCGGAACGTCTGCCGTCGTCACCGGCGGTGCCTCGGGCCTCGGCGCGGCCACCGCCGCCGAGCTGGCCGCCGCCGGCGCCGCCGTCGTCGCGATCGACCTGGCTCAGTCCATCGAGAAGGCGCCCGACGTGGACGGCGTCGTCTACGTCGAGGCCGACGTGACCGACGAGGGCCAGGTGCGCAACGCCGTGGCCGCCGCCGGTGAGCACGGTCCGCTGCGCGTGGCCGTCAACTGCGCCGGCATCGGCACCGCCGGGCGCGTGCTCGGCAAGGGCGGTCAGGGCATCCACGACCTCGCCGCGTTCGCGCGGACGATCAACGTCAACCTCGTCGGGTCGTTCACCGTGCTGGCCGTCGCCGCCGAGGCGATGGCCGCCACCGAGCCCCTCGAGCACGGCCAGCGCGGCGTGGTGGTGAACACCGCCTCGATCGCGGCCTTCGACGGCCAGATCGGGCAGGCCGCCTACTCCGCCAGCAAGGGCGGCGTCGTGGGCATGACCCTGCCGGTCGCGCGCGACCTCGCGCAGTACGGGATCCGCGTCAACACCATCGCTCCCGGCATCATCGACACCCCCATGCTCGCCTCGGTGGGCGACGACATCCGCGCGGCGCTGGCCAAGGGCGTCCCCTTCCCGCAGCGACTCGGTCGTCCCGAGGAGTACGCCCAGCTGGTGCGCATGATCGTGGAGCACGACTACCTGAACGGCGAGACCATCCGCATGGACGGCTCCCTGCGCATGGCGCCGCGATGAGTGGGGCCGTGGACGGTGGGGCCCCCGTCCTGCTGAGCGTCGCCGACGGCGTCGCCCACGTCGAGCTGAACCGCCCCGACGCCTCGAACACGATCGACCTGCCGTGGACCGAGGCGTTCACGAGCGCTCTGCAGCAGGTGAGCGACGACGACACCGTGCGTGTCGTGCTGCTCACCGGTCGGGGCCGCATGTTCTGCGCCGGGGGCGACCTCGGCGCCATGGACGCGGCGCCCGACCGGTCGGCGTACCTGCAGGAGCTGGCCGATGCGCTGCACGTGGGGGTGCGTCTGCTCGACGGCCTCGACAAGCCGGTGGTCGTCGGGGTGCACGGCGCTGCGGCGGGCGCGGGCCTGTCGCTCGTGCTCGGCGGCGACCTGGTCGTGGCCGGTCGGTCGGCGTCCTTCGTCACCGCCTACACGTCGGTCGGCCTGACGCCCGACGGTGGGCAGTCGTGGCTGCTGCCCCGGGTGGTCGGGCTCCAGCGTGCGCTCGAGCTCACCCTCACGCCGCGTCGGCTCTCGGCCGACGAGGCCCAGGAGTGGGGCATCGTCGCGCGCGTCGTGGAGGACGAGGCGGTGGCCGACGAGGCACACGCGCTCGCTCGACGTCTGGCCGACGGTCCGGCCGCGGCGTTCGGCCGGGCGCGACGTCTGCTGCGCAGCTCCTACGACACCGGGCTGTCGGACCGGCTCGACGTCGAGGCGCGCACCATCGCGGCCTCGGTGGCCGAGCCCGAGAGCGCCGCGCTCATCACGCGGTTCCTGACGCCCCGCCGCTGACGACCCCGCCGGCGGCGGCTCCGCCGAGGACGGGCTCGATGCACAGCTGGAGCACGTCGACGAGGGCGTCGACCAGGTCCTCGCGGGTGCGCGTGCCCGGGTCGGCGAGCCAGCGAGACACGACCGCGTCGGCGAGTCCCACGAGGCCGGTGGCGTAGACGTCGCGCAGGGGCAGCCGGTCGGGGGCGTCGGGACCGAGAAGCTCCCCGGCGATGGACGCCACGACGGTGACGACCACGTCGGTGATGCGGTCGACCGGGCTGCCGGACCCGGGAGCCGACGGGAGCGCGCGGACGAAGTCGTAGAGCGGGCGGTGCTCGAGGACGAAGTCGAGGTAGGCGTCGAGCGTCCCCCGCAGGCCGGCCTCGATGCCGTGGTCCGCGGTCATGCGGGCGATCACGTGCTCGAGCAGCATCGACACCACGCGGTCGGCGATCGCGACGTCGAGGTCGTGCCGGTTCTCGAACTGGCGGTAGAGCACCTGCCGCGTCACGCCGCAGGCGCGGGCGATGGACTCCACCGGGGCGTCGGGGCCCTCGCGGTCGAGCACCTCGATCGCCGTCTGCGTGATCTCCTCGCGTCGGCGCTCCCGGTGCCCGACCCAGCGGCTCGCGCGGCCGTCGGGCGGGACGGGTGGCGTGGTCATGGACACACCCTATTCGCGATGCTGTGACGACGTGTAACTGTTACGTTCTGTAGCAGTCACTCTCCCGGAGGTCGTCGTGTCCCCTCTCGCCGCCATGCCCACCTGGGCCGCCCGCGTCATCGCCGTGCAGATCATCGCGGTGCTGACGATGATCGCGATCGGCCTGGTCGTCCTGCTGCCCTACCTCCCGCGGCTCGCGGCTGCCGGCGCGGCGCTGCCCCAGATCACCGAGTCGGCCGAGCGGTCGCCGACGACCCTCGACCAGGTGGAGCGCATCGACGGCAACGTCGAGAAGGTGGTGCCCCCGGTGCTCGAGGCCGTGGCGGTGCTGCCGGAGGTCGGGGAGCAGCTCACCGAGCTGCTGGGTGTCGCGCGCTCGCTGGGGTCCGCCGCCGACGGCGTCGTCGCCGCGGCCGAGCCGCTCGCCGCCGTCGGCACCGACATCCGTGCGCTGCAGGAGCGGCTCGACGGCCTGGAGACGCAGCTGGGCAAGCTCGAGGCGCTCGGTGAGCCGCTCGACTCCCTAGCGGCGTCGGCCGAGCCGCTCCCGGGCCAGCTCGAGCAGCTCACCACGGCGGCGACGGCCATCGCGTCGCTCGTGGACGTCGTCGACCAGCTCGTCGCCTCCATCGGCCGCATCGAGCAGCACGCGGCCAACCTCGACCGCAAGACCGGCCCCGTCCTGCTCCCGGACCTCACCGGCGTCCGCTGACGCCCCGGCTCGTCTCCCCGTTTCGGACACGTCCGGGGCGGTTCGGGGCGTCGAAGTGCCCCGGAAGTGTCCGAGACGCGGGGACGGGCGGTCAGTCGGAGCGGGTGGCGTAGTCGACCAGCACCGCCAGCTGGTGGAACGCGGCCGCGTCGTCGAGGCCCGTGTCGGCCTCCACGGCGCCGCGGTGGATCGCCTCCAGGACGAGCCCGGCGACCGCTCCCACGAAGCGTGGGTCGAGGCGCTGCCGGCCCGAGGCCTCGACGAGCTCCTTGACCCGCTGTGCCGCCAGGCGCACGTTGGTGCGATAGACGTCGCGGGCGGGCTCGTAGGCGTCGAGGTCGGCGAAGTAGGTGGGACCGGCCGGGGCGAGCTCCTCGGCGATCGCGTCGAGGTAGACGCTGATGCGCCGGCCGGTGTCGGGCTCGGCGGCCACGCGACACTCGACCGCCTCGGTGGAGCGGCGGAACGACTCGCGCACGGTCGCCTGGATGATCTGCTCCTTGCTCGCGGCGACCACGTAGAGCGTGGACTTGGAGCAGCCGAGACGGCGGGCGAGGTCCTCGAGGCTGAAGGCCAGGAAGCCCTCGGCGTGGAACAGCGGGATGAGCTCGTCGAGGAGGGCGCCGCGGCGTGCGTCGTCGCGGGCGGCGACGCTCGTCGGACGGACCATCGCACCAGGATACCCGGAGCAGTACCACAGGGGCTGTGTCGGTACTGGGACGTGCCGTGTCCACCGACTGGACGAGGGCCTGGGCGAGGTCTGCCGGGTCCCGGGACAGGCACTACTGTCGGCAGCGTGACACGGGGGCGTCGGGTCGAGGTGGCCGTGCTCGCGACCGTCGCCCTGCACGTCGGCGACGAACCCGTCCGGCTGTCCGGTCTCGAGCGAGCGGTCCTGGCACGCATCGCCCTGACGAGGTCGGCCACCGCCGCCTCCCTGCTGACGTGGCTGTACGGGGAGGACCCGCCGGCGTCGGCGACGAACCGCGTGCAGGCGTTGATCTCCGGGATCCGACGCAAGTGCCCGGCCCCGGTCATCGAGACCACGCAGGGCGGGTACCGCCTCGTCCCCGACGTGCAGGTCGACGTCGAGCGGCTGGCGGTGCTGCGGGACCGCGCCCGTGAGCTGGCGGCGGCCGCGGACCCGACCTGCCTGCGATCCTTCCGCGAGGCGTCGACGCTCCTGGGTGACGAGTCGTTGCAGGACGTGCCGTCCACGGCCGCCGTCGAGATCGAGCGGTCCCGGCTCGACGCCGAGCGGCTCGCCCTGTGGGAGGAGCACGCCGCCGCCGCGCTCGCGCTGGGCCGCGCGGACCAGGTGGTCGCCGACCTCGCCACGCTGACGGCCCGGCACCCGTTCCACGAGGCGTTGCTCGCCCAGTACGTGCTCGTCCTGGCGTCGATGGGGCAGCAGGAGCGTGCTCTCGGGGTCTACCGCGAGGCCTACGACCGGCTCGACAGCGAGCTCGGGGTCGAGCCCTCGGCGCGCCTCAGGGAGGCGCACGCCGAGGTGCTGCGCGGGCCCCAGGTGCCCGCGCAGGTCGGTCGGGTCGCCCACGTTCCGCGCACCCTGCCGCGGCGGGCGCCCGGCTTCGTCGGTCGCGACGAGGAGATCGACCGCATCGTCGGGGCCGTCGCCCAGGTGGACGACGTGCCCCTCGTCGTCCACCTCACCGGTCTGGCCGGCATGGGCAAGAGCGCGCTGGCGGTGGAGGTCGGCCAGCGCCTGCGCGACGACTTCCCGGACGGCTCCCTGCACCTCGAGGCAGGCAGCGCACCCGTGCTCGAGGTCGGTGCGGTCCTTGCCACCTTCCTGCGCCTGCTCGGGGTGCACCCCGACGCCGTCCCGGGCGGCACCGCCGAACGTGCCGCCCTCTACCGGTCGCTGCTCGACGAGCGACGCGTCCTCGTGGTGCTCGACGGCGTCGACGCACACGCCGGATCGACGTCGAGCGAGCTGTCGCTCCTGCTTCCGGCGTCGCCGGGGTCGATGGCGATCGTGTGCTCGCGCTACGACCTCGCCTGGTTGCAGCCGGACCTCCACGTGCAGGTGGGGCCGCTGTCCGACGCCTCCGGCCGGGCGCTCCTGGCCGGGGTGCTGGGGGACGACCGGGTCCGTGCGGACCACGACGGCGCCGACCGGCTCGTCTCCACGCTGGGCGGCATGCCGCTCGCGCTGCGCCTCGCCGCCGGGCGCGCGCGGCAGCGTCCGGACGTGGCGCTCTCGCGCCTGGCCGAACGGCTGTCGTCCGGGGGACCGGGCACCGACGACGTGGCCGCCGCACTGGCGACGAGCCTCTCCGACGTGTGGGAGCGCGTGCCCGAGAGCGTGCAGGAGGTGGCCCGACGGGTCGCGCGACTGCCGGTGGCGACCTTCAGCGCCTGGGTCCCTGGCGCGCTGCTCGGCGACGACGCGGCAGGGGAGCACGCGATCGACGCGCTCTGCGCGGCTCACCTCGTGGAGCCGGTGCGCCGCAGCGGCCAGACCCCCCAGTTCCGACTTCACGACGTCGTGGCCCGGTTCCTCGTGGGCTCGCACGACGACGATGTCGACGTGGCTGACGTGGCACTCGTCGCCGAGCAGCTGCTGGCGCGTGCGGTGGTGCCGTACCGGGACCATCCGACCCAGCTCGTCCCCGTCCCACCGGCACCGGGTCGGGCCGTGGGCGACGGTCCGCGCCGGGGCACGCCGGCCCTCCAGGAGCGCGAGTCGGCCGTGGCGTTCTTCGCGACGGAGAACGCCACGGCGCGGACCCTCGCCAGGACGCTCGCGCCGGTGCGGACCGACCTCGCGTGGAGGCTGCTGGCGATCACGGCCCCGGCGCACCACGTGTCGCCGTCCGAGGGCGACTGGCTCGACGCCCTCGACGTGGTCGAGAAGCACCTCGACGCCACGGACGACGACCGTCGACTCGGAGCGGCCCACCTCGACCTGTGCCGCGCGTGGCACCTGCAGTCCCGGGCCTCCTCCTCGGAGCCGGCCCGGGCGCTCGCCGACGCCGCGCGTCGGCGGCTCGTCGAGCAGGGGGCGCACGCACCCGCGACCGCCGCAGCCGTCGTGGCGGCGTCGTCGGCGCTCTCCGTGGGTCGGCGTGACCTTGCGGAGGCCGACCTCGCCGGGGCCGACGAGTCGCTGGACCACCTCGACGACGCGGTGCTCGCGGGCTGGGTCGAGATCATGCGTGGCACCGTCCACCACGACTACGACGAGCTCGACGCCGCAGCGCGTGCCTTCACCCGCGCCCGCGAGCTCCTGGCCCCCACCGCGGCGCGCGGCGCGTTCCGCCAGGCCACCCTCGAGCTGTCGCGCACCTGCCGGCGGCGCGGCTCGATCGACGCCGCCGAGGCGCTGATCGTCGAGGCGCTGGAGCTCTTCGACGGCGGGGTCGACGACCACGTCCACGGCTACGTCGTCGACGCCCGCGCCGAGGTCGCTGTCGCCCACGGCCAGGCGACGGAGGCGTTCGAGCGGGCGCAGGAGGCGCGGGCCTGGGCCCGACGTGCCCGCGACGCCTTCCTGGCGGCCCGGTCGCGCCGCTCGCTCGCCGGCGCGCTGCGCCTGCTCGGCCGGCTCGAGGAGGCCGAGTCCGAGCTGGTGGCCAGCGTCGAGGAGCTCACCGCCCTCGGACGCACGCTCAGCGCCGCTGCGTCGCTGCGCGACCTCGCCGTGCTGCTGGAGCTGATGGGCAGACCCGACGACGCCGGGGAGGCGTCGCGGCGCGAGCGTGAGGCGCGCGCGGCGGCGCGACTGCACCGTTCACGGGTGGATCCCACGGGACCGACCCCTCGTGCGGTCCCGTCCGGCTCCTCCTAGGTCGACCACGTCCTCGATCGTCGCGTACGCCGCTGCGAGGACGCTGCGAACGACGCGGAGCAGGATCGCAGCGCCGTTCGACAGCCTGGTGGGGCAGGCGCGGCAGAGGCTGCGCCCCGACATCGGAGGACCCATGAACACACGACGCACCCTCGTGGCCGCTGCGGCCGGCTCGATGGCCTCGGCCGCCCTGCTCGCCGGATCACTGGCCACCGGAACGGCCACCGCCTCCACGGTCTCGACGGAGGCCGAGGCGTCGGCCCAGGCCCGTCCGGCGTTCAAGGTGCCGTTCCGCTGCGGCCAGACCTGGCGAGCCGACACCCGCGACGGCCACAGCCCGTCGAGGTACGCGATCGACTTCAACCGTGGTGGCGGCAACGACGACCTCGGACTGCCCGCGGTCGCGAGCGCGGCCGGCACCGTGACGAAGGTGCGTCGGCTGACGACCAGCTACGGCCACTACGTCGAGATCTCCCACGGCGGCGGCTGGTCGACGCTGTACGCGCACCTGCAGGAGGGCAGCATCAACGTCTCGGAAGGTCAGCGCGTCACGGCGACCACGCTGGTGGGCAAGGTGGGCAGCTCCGGCGGGGACTTCACGTCCCACCTGCACTACGAGCAGAAGCTCAACGGTGCGGTGCAGCCGGCGGTCATGGGTGGTCGCGCCGCCACGTACCCGGCCACGCCCGGGCCGAGCTTCACCCGCCCCTGCTGATCGGGGTGGCACGACGTCGGGGCCCGCACCGCAGCGGGCCCCGACGTCGTCGTGCGGGCGCTCAGGCCAGCGCGGTCGCCAGCGGCGTCGCGGGCCGGCCGGTGAGGTCCTCCACCGCGGAGGTGACCTCGGCGAGGCGACCCTCGCGGATGGCGGTGCCGAACGAGGCGAGGAGCTCGGCCACGAAGGTGGGCAGTCCGGCCTGCTCCAGTCCTGCGACGTAGGCGGCGTCGTCGACGTGCACGACCTCCACGGGCTCACCCCGGCGCTCGGCGGCGAGGGCGGCGATGTCGTCGGCCGTCACCGACGTGGGTCCCGTGACGTCGAGCGCGGTGTCGTCGACGTCGGTGCTCAGGAGGGCGCCCACCGCCGCGGCCGCGCAGTCGGCGCGGGTCACGTAGGCCGCCCCGGCCGTGCCGGTGTTGGTCACGTAGGTGCCCGACGCCGCGGCCTGCGCCACCACGTCGGACTGCATGTCGGCGTAGAGGTTGTTGCGCAGGAAGGTCCAGCGCAGGCCGCTGTCACGCAGGGCCTGCTCGGTGCCGAGGTGGTCGGGCGTCACGAGCGCGGGGTTGTCCTCGCTCGGGTCGGGCACGGACGTGTAGAGCACGCGGCGGACGCCGGCCTTCGCGGCGGCCTCCACGGCGGCGCGCTGACCCTCGAGTCGGGAGCCGACGACGTCGGTGGAGACGAGGAGGAGCTCGTCGATGCCGGTGAACGCCTCCACGAGGCCCTCGGGGCTGTCGAAGTCGGCCGCGCGGGTGGCGGCGCCGGCGGCGGCGATCTTCTCGGGGGAGCGGCTGAGGAGGACGACGTCGGCGGGGTCGACCTGCTGGAGGAGGAGCTCCGCAGCGAGCGAGCCGAGCTGTCCGGTCGCGCCGGTGATGCCGTAGGTGGTCATGATCGTTCCTTACTATCATCAGTCTGGTTGCTGTTAGGATAAACTATAACCACACTGGTGGCGGTATGGCATCATGGGGGCATGGCCAGCCCGCAGAGCACCCAGTTCGCCGTGGCCGTGCACGTCCTCACCTACCTCGCCGGAAGCGGGGCGGGGCCGTCGTCGCCGCATCCCCGCACCGTGGGTGCGACGGAGCTCGCGGCCAGCACGCAGGTGACGCCCGTGCACGTGCGACGCGTGCTCGCCCCCCTGAGGGAGGCCGGCATCCTGGCGTCCACGCCCGGCGCCCGCGGCGGCTGGCGCCTGCTCGTGGAGCCCGAGCGGATCACGCTCGACACCGTGTGGCGCCTCGTCCGCGGGGACGAGCCGGTGCTGGCGATCCACCTGCCGAGCCCGAAGTGCCCCGTCGGACGCAGCATCCAGGACGGCCTGCACGACGTCGACGCGGCCGTGGCGCGGGCCACCGAGGCCACGCTGGCGCAGACGACCGTCGCCGACCTCGTCCCGGTCGAGGGGTAAGCCTCCGAAGGAGTGTCCGAGGTCGAGTCTATGTTCGATACATGGACGGGAACGGCAACGCGGGAGCGCTCGAGGCACTGGGTGTCCTCGCGCGCGAGCGGGGCCGGGCCGAGGCCGCGGAGCTGGCCGCGATGCTGCGGTTCCGCGAGGCCGAGCTGACCCGCACCGCAGCCATCGAGTCCCCGATGACGCGTCTGGTGGAGCGGTCCGCGATCCCGCTCGAGATCGGGCAGGCCGTGGGCCTGTCCGAGGCGCAGGTCAGCGCCCGCCTCGCCGCGGCCGACCGGCTCCGGTCAGGGGTCCCGCAGACGTGGAACGCGTTCATGACCGGTCGCATCGACTGGGCCCGCGCCCGTGAGATCGCCGGCACCGTGGCGGTGCTGGAGCTGCCCGAGTCGCTCGAGCGCCTCGACGACACCGTCGGCCGGTACGCCAGCACCCATACCGTGGCTGAGCTGCGCGCGTGGTTGAAGCGGTTCGTCGCACGTGTGGAGGCCGAGCAGGCCGCCGCCCGGGCCGAGGCCGCCCGGCGTCAGCGTGACGTCACCATCACCCACGTCGACGACGGCATGGCCTGGGTCAACGCCTTCGTGCCGTCCCACCAGGCCGCCGCGATCGACGCACGCCTGCGGCGCACCGCCCGGCCCGAGGGCGACGACCGGACCCGCGGTCAGTTCCGCGCCGACACCTTCGTCGACCTGCTCCTGGCCACCGACGACCCCACCCCCGCACGCACCCGCACCGACATCGGCGTCGTCATCGACGGGCCCGTTCTCGCCGGCGCCGAACCAGGGCCCGCCGTCGCCGACGACGGCACCTGGACCGTCCCGGCCGAGTGGATCCTCGACCACCTCGACGTCGACCACACCTTCTGGCACCGGCTCCTGGTCGACCCGATCACCAAGGACACGCTCGCCCACGAGTACGTCGGACGCTTCGCCCCCGACACCCTCGCGGCCGCGATCGCGTTCCGCGACGCCGTCTGCCAGACCCCCGGCTGCATGAGACCCGCCCGCGACTGCGACATCGACCACCGCGTCCCACACCCACGCGGACCCACCACCGGCGAGAACACCTGGGCACTGCACCGCCGACACCACCGCTTGAAGGGTCACCGCACCCTGCGCTGGATCCTGCCCTCCGGCCGCACCATCGACGCCGAACCCGCCACCCACGGCCTCCCCCACGGAGACACCGCCGGTGTCGAACGCGCCCTCGCGCGAGCCGTCGCCCAGCTCTGATGGATCAGAGGCGGCGGAGCAGGAAGAGGTCCATCACCCAGCCGGCCTCGGCCTTCGCTGCGGCACGCTTCGCGGTGATCTCGGCCGCGACGTCCCTGACGGCGCCGTCAACGAGGCGTTCGGACGGCGATCCGAGGTTGGCGCCCCACCAGACCGTCCAGTCATCGAGCCCGGTCAGGTCCGTGCCCGACGTCAGGAAGACGACGACGTTGTCCTGCCCCTGCTCGAGGGCCTCGCGGAGTCGGCGCTCGGTGGTCACGTGGATCGGCTGCCCGACCTCGTGCAGCACGATCCGGTGCCGGGCGGCGAGCAGCTGCAGCGCGGAGATGCCGGGCAGCACGTCCCAGTCGAACGTCAGGTTCCCGCGCGCCAGCACGCGTTCGACCACGCGGATCGTCGAGTCGTAGAAGGCGGGGTCGCCCCACACGAGCAGGACGGCGTCGCCGGGATGGGCCAGCAGAGCCGACTCCCAGGCCTCGGCCCGTGCCTCGTGCCAGTCGCCGACCGCGGACTCGTAATCGAGGGCTGTCCTGTCCCGCGGTGGATCGACGACCTCGACCACGCGGAGGTCGGGGGCGTGGTGGGCCAGCAGCTCCCGGCGCGCGGCGGCGAGCGGGTCACCGGCCCGCTTCACCGTCACCAGCGCGACCGACGCCGACCGCAGCGCCGCGACCGCCTCGACGGTCAGGTGGTCGGGGTGGCCGAGACCGATCCCGACCAACCTGAGGCGCCTCACGCGTGGCGGTCCTCGAGGTCTCCCTCGAGGTCGAGGTAGACCTGCTGCATCGCGGCGACGACCTCCGGGTCGGGCTCGGCCCAGAGGCCGCGCTCGGCCGCCTCGCCCAGTCGCTCGACGATGCCGCGCAGTGCCCACGGGTTCGACTTCCGCATGAACTCCTGGTTGGTCTCGTCGAGGACGTACTCCTTGGCGAGCGACTCGTACATCCAGTCGTGCACCACGCCGGCGGTGGCGTCGAAGCCGAACAGGTAGTCCACCGTGGCGGCCAGCTCGAACGCGCCCTTGTAGCCGTGGCGCTGCATCGCGCCGATCCAGCGCGGGTTCACCACGCGGGCACGGAACACCCGGTTGGTCTCCTCCTGCAGCGTGCGCGTGCGCACCGCGTCGGGCGACGTCGAGTCACCGACGTAGGCCTTCGGCTCGGCGCCGGTCAGCGCGCGGACCGTCGCGATCATGCCGCCGTGGTACTGGAAGTAGTCGTCGGAGTCGGCGATGTCGTGCTCGCGGGTGTCGATGTTCTTCGCCGCCACCGCGATGCGGCGGTAGTTGGCACGCATGTCCTCCGACGCCGGGGCGCCGTCGAGGTCGCGACCGTAGGCGAAGCCGCCCCACGCCGTGTAGACCTCGGCGAGGTCGTCGTCGGTCTTCCAGTTGCCGGCCTCGATGACCTGCAGGATCCCGGCACCGTACGAGCCCGGCTTCGAGCCGTAGATGCGCGTCGTGGCCCGGCGCTCGTCGCCGTGCTCGGCGAGGTCGGCCTGGGCGTGGGCACGCACGAAGTTCTGCTCGAGCGGCTCGTCGAGCTCGGCCACCTGGCGGATGGCGTCGTCGAGGATGCCGATGACGTGCGGGAACGCGTCGCGGAAGAAGCCGGAGATGCGGACCGTGACGTCGATGCGCGGACGACCGAGCTCCTCCAGCGGGACGACCCGCAGGCCGTTGACGCGGCGCGAGGCCGGGTCCCACTCGGGCTCGACGCCGATGAGGGCCAGCACCTCGGCGATGTCGTCGCCCGACGTGCGCATGGCCGACGTGCCCCAGACCGACAGGCCCACGGAGCGCGGGTACTCGTCGGTGTCGGCGAGGTGCCGCTCCACGAGCGACTCGGCCATCGACCGGCCGGTCTCCCACGCCAGTCGCGACGGGACGGCCTTGGGGTCGACGGTGTAGAAGTTGCGGCCCGTGGGCAGCACGTTGACGAGTCCGCGCAGCGGGGAGCCGGACGGACCGGCGGGGATGAAGCCGCCCTCGAGCGCGTGCAGCACGTGGTCGAGCTCGTCGGTGGTCTGCGCGAGGCGCGGGACCACCTGCGTGGCGGCGAAGTGCAGGACGTCGCGGACGACGGGGTCGTCGTGCAGGCCGTCGACGGCGGAGGGGTCCCAGCCGGCCTCCTCCATGCCCTGCACCAGGGCGTGCGCCTGCTGCTCGATCTCGTCGATGGCGCGCAGGGCGTCCTCACCCTCCTTGAGCCCGAGGGCAGACCGCAGGCCGGGGACGGCTCCGGTCTCGCCGCCCCAGATCTGGCTCGCGCGCAGGATCGAGAGCACGAGGTTCACGCGCGCCTCGCCCGCCGGAGCCTGGCCGAGGACGTGCAGGCCGTCGCGGATCTGGGCGTCCTTGATCTCGCAGAGCCAACCGTCGACGTTGAAGATGAAGTCGTCGAAGTCGTCCTCGTCCGGGATGTCGTCCAGGCCGAGGTCGCGGTGCATCTCGGCGGCCCGCATGTGCGTCCAGATCTGCGAGCGGATCGCCGGCAGCTTGGCCGGGTCCATGGCGGCGATGTTGGCGTACTCGTCGAGCAGCTGCTCCAGCTTCGCGATGTCGCCGTAGCTCTCGGCCCGTGCCATGGGCGGGATGAGGTGGTCGACGATCGTGGCGTGGGCGCGTCGCTTGGCCTGCGCCCCCTCGCCCGGGTCGTTGACGAGGAACGGGTAGATCAGCGGCAGGTTGCCGATGGCGGCGTCGGTGCCGCACGACGCCGACAGCGCGGCGTTCTTGCCGGGCAGCCACTCCATCGAGCCGTGCTTGCCCAGGTGCACGACGGCGTGAGCACCGAATTCCTCCTCCACCCAGCGGTAGGCGGCGAGGTAGTGGTGCGAGGGCGCCATGTCGGGGTCGTGGTAGATCGCGACCGGGTTCTCGCCGTAGCCGCGGGGCGGCTGGATCATCAGCACGACGTTGCCGGCGCGGATGGTCGCGAGCACGATCTCGGCGTCATCGTTGACGAAGAGCTTCCCCGGGGCGGGGCCCCAGGCCTCGAGCATCGCGTCGCGCAGGTCGGGGTGGAAGTCGTCGAACCACTCGGCGTACCGGGCGGCGGGGATGCGCACGTGGCTCTCGGTGAGCTGCGTGTGCGTCAGCCACTCCTCGTCCTGGCCGCCGGCGTCGATCAGCGCGTGGATGAGGGCGTCACCGGCCTCGGTGAGGTCGTCGAGCTCCAGACCGGGGATCTGTCCGGGCTCGCCGAGGTCGTAGCCGGCGTCACGCAGCTCGCGCAGCAGGCGGATCGTCGAGACGGGGGTGTCGAGGCCGACGGCGTTGCCGACGCGGCTGTGCTTGGTCGGGTAGGCCGACAGCATGAGCACGACCTTGCGCTCGGCCGGCGGCGTGTGGCGCAGGCGGGCGTGGGCCGCAGCGATGCCGGCCACGCGGGCGCTGCGCTCGGGGTCGGCCACGTAGCGGGGCAGCCCGTCCTCGTCGATCTCCTTGAACGAGAACGGCGCGGTGATGATGCGGCCGTCGAACTCCGGGATCGCGATCTGGTTGGCCGAGTCGAGCGGGGAGACGCCGTCGTCGGACGCCTCCCACTCGGCGCGGCTCGACGTCAGGCTGAGGCCCTGCAGGATCGGGATGTCGAGGGCCTTCAGGCGGGCGACGTCCCACGACTCGTCGTCGCCACCGGCGCTGACCGTGCCGGGCTTCGTGCCGCCGGCGGCGAGCACCGTGACGATGAGGGCGTCGAGGTTCGCCATCTCCTCGAAGAGCGCGTCGGGCGCGGCGCGCAGCGAGGAGCTGAAGACCGGCACGCCCACCGCGTCGCCCGTGGCGTCGATCGCGTCGGCCAGCGCGTGGGCGAAGCCGGCGTTGCCGCTCGCCTCGTGGGCCCGGTAGTACAGGACGCCGATCCTGACCTTGCCCGTCGCGTCGGTCGTGCGGGGTGCCAGGCCCCACTCAGGGAGGACCTTCGGCGGCTCGAAGCCCTCGCCGGTCAGCATCACGGTGTCCGACAGGAAGGCGTGCAGCTGCGCGAGGTTCTCGGGGCCGCCCTCGGCGAGGTACACGTGGGCGTCGGCGCACACGCCGATCGGGACGGTCGACTGCTCCATGAGCTCGGCGCTGGGCGACTGCTCGCCGCCGAGCACCACCATCGGCTTGCCGGTGGCGCGGATGCGCGCGAAGCCCGAGCAGAGGTCCTGGGGCGAGCCGAGGATGCGCGCGACCACGAGGTCGGCCGCCTCGATCGCGGCGGCCATGTCCTGGTGGCCGGGCTTGGCGGGGTTGGCGTAGACGTAGTCGGCGCCGCTCGCGCGGGCCGAGAGCAGGTCGGTGTCGGACGTCGAGAGCAGCGCGATACGCGTCATCAGGGTTCCTCCTCGGGGTTCTCGCCCCGTGCGGTGGGAGTCGCCGCGGGAGGTGTCTGGCTGGCCTGCAGGCAGGCGTCACAGTGGCGGAACCGCGCCGGACTCGCACCGGCTTCCCTGATCCGCGGCGACGGATCGCGGTCAGCCTAGCGGCCTCGCGCCGGGATCACGCAGTCGCCGCAGTACCCGCCGCCGGGGATCCGGTAGTAGAGGCAGCAGGAGCGGCGCACGTACGGCGGTCCCACGTCGCCGGTGCCCGCGAGGTAGGGGTGGGCGAGCGCCTCGGCGCCGACGTCGAGCGCCGCGTCGCGCAGGTCGGGCCGGGCGAGCGTGGCCATCTTCAGCGCACCGAACGCCGCGGACGACGCGTTGCCCGCCAGCACCTGCTCCGACAGGCCGTGGGCGGCGTGCAGACGACGGGCGAGGGGCTCGACCACGTCGGACAGGACGGCGTGCAGGTCGGCCGGACCCCAGGCGCCGGCTGCGAGCGGGAAGGTCCCGGTGGGCTGCTCACGCCAGTGGAGGTCGGCCGGGGCGTCGACATCGAGCAGCAGGGCCCCGATCGTCGGCGACAGCAGCCGGGCGAAGAGACCGAGCGACGCGATCGAGGCGGCCACACGGGGTTCCACCTCGGCGTTCGAGCGGGACCGGAGGACCAGGTGCGCCGCGACGACGCGGCGGTCCGGGAACGGGCCGTCGAGCAGCTCCGCGAGCGGGTGCCAGCCCTCGCCCGTCACGGTCTGCTCGACGGCGAAGAACTCGCCCAGCCGGGCGAGCGCGGTCACTCGGGTGACCCGGGCTCACGCTCCCGGTCGGCCTCCAGCTCGCGCTTGAGCCGGTCGAGCGTGCGCCGGATGTTGCCGCGCTGGAACGTGGCGAAGGAGTCCCGCCCGGTGGCCACGCGGTCGAACACCGAGGCCGTCCAGTCGGGCCAGCCCTTGCGGCCGTCGACCCAGGTCTCCGTGACGAGCGTGCCTCCCACGGCCGGCTCGAACGCGTACTCCCACGTGGCGACGCGCACCGGCAGCATCCGCTCTCCCAGGCCCCACGCACGCACGTCGAAGGCGAACCGTCGCCCGGGCTCGGCGATGGTCACGACGCACCGGGTCCTCCACCGACCGCGACCGCGCTTGTTGTCGCCGACGAAGACCGTGCCCTTGACCACGGGAGCGTCGGGATCGGCCAGCGTCGCTCCGGTGTTCTCGGGGCTCCACCGCCCCATCTGCCGCACGTCGCTGACCGCGGCGTAGGCGGTCTCCGGGTCGACGCCGACGACCACGGTGTCGCTGACGGTGAGGGCTCGGGACATGCAGGGGAGGCTACTCGCGTGCACGTGCTCGCACCGAGGGAAGGTGCGACGTCGTGACGCGGCTCGCACCCCCGTGCCAGCATGACCGCCATGGACCTGCGCGAGGTGACCGACAGCACCAGCTGGCGCGACCCGGCCCCGCCGCGCCTGCCCGCCGTCGAGGTGCCGACGTGCACGCACCCGCCGGACGCCGAGATCGGTGCCGGCCGGGTGGACCTGTTCGGCATCGACCACGACGACGTCGCCCGGTTCCACCGCACGAGTCGCGGTCTCACCCACGCCTACACGGCCGGTCGCCCGCACGACGGGGCCGTCCTGAAGCACGTCCCGATGGGCTACACCCAGCTCTACGACCACGAGAAGGTCGCCGTGGTCCTCGGCGGACGGGTGCTGCGGCTCTGGGCCGCTCGCGGCACCGTCCAGGCCTTCGACCTCGTGGTGCCGCCGTCGTCGGGGCAGGACCTGCTGGTGCTGGGAGCGTCGCACCCCGTTCGGTACGCGGTGGGGGAGGCCTGCAACCTCTCGGCGCGGCTGCCCGGAGTTCCGGTGATGGTCGCGCGACGTCTCGCCGAGCACGGCTGGCACTGACCGGGTCCGCTGGGCACTCGGTACGGTTCCCCAGTGCCCGACCACAGCGTGCCTGACCTGACGTCCCCCACCTCCGTGCGCCCGCCCGACGCCGCGGCCCACGCCGCTGCCGCCGCCCGACTGGCCGACCTCGCCACGCCCCCCGGCGCGCTCGGACGCCTCGGCGACCTGGCCTGCTGGATCGCCGCCACGCAGGGCGAGGTGCCGCCGCGTCCGGTCGAGAACGTTCGGGCCGTCGTGCTCGCCGGCGACCACGGCGTGGTCGGCTCGGGCGTCTCCGCGTTCCCGAGCGCCGTCACGGCCGCCATGGTCCGGACCTTCGCGTCCGGCCGGGCCGGCGTGAGCGTGCTCGCCGCCCAGCACGGGGTGAGCCTGCGCGTGCTCGACCTCGGCGTCGACGACGACCTCGACGGCCTGCCCGACGAGGTCCGCGCCTTCAAGGTGCGGCGCGGCTGCGGCTCCATCGACGTCGAGGACGCGCTGACGCCCGAGGAGACGGCTCTGGCGATCGAGCACGGTCGCACGATCGCGGCGCAGGAGATCGCCTCGGGTGCGCAGCTGCTGGTCACCGGCGACATGGGCATCGGCAACACGACCCCGTCGGCCGCACTCGTGGCCGCGTCGCTCGGCCTCCCCGGCGTCGAGGTCGTGGGCCGCGGGACCGGCATCGACGACGCCGGTCTCGCCCGCAAGGCCGAGGTCGTCCAGACCGCGCTGGACCGTGCGGGCGAGCGCGTCGCCGACCCGGTCGACCGCCTGACCGCGCTCGGCAGCGCCGACCTCGCCGCGACCGTCGGCTTCCTCGTCGCCGCGGCCGAGGCGGGCGTCCCCGTGCTGCTCGACGGACTCATCTCCGTGGCCTGTGGCCTGACCGCCGACGACCTCGCGCCCGGTGCGGCCGCCTGGTTCGCCGCCGGCCACCGCTCCACCGAGCCGGCGCAGGGCTTCGCCCTCGAGAAGCTCGGCCTCGAGCCGCTGCTCGACGTCGGCATGCGGCTCGGTGAGGGCAGCGGTGCCGTCGCCGCCGTGCCGCTCGTGCGCTCCGCCGCCCTCCTCCTGCGCGACGTCGCGCTGCTGTCGGAGGTCCTGGGCGGCTGAGTCGGCGGCGCGTCGAACGGTGGTGCTACGGTGCGGCTGCCACGCGAGGGAACCCGGTGAGAGTCCGGGACTGACGCGCAACGGTATGGGCGGCGACGCCTGAGTCCGACACCCGCTGGCGACCCGCGGCACTCGCCGTGGGGCTCCACCGGGTCTCGCGCAACGGACCCCCGAGCGAAGGATCGCGATGCGACCACGCTTCAGCCCCTCCCTCTCCGCCGCCCTGCTGGCGGTCCCGCTCCTCGCCGCGTGCGGCTCGTCGACCGACTCCGGGTCCTCGACGTCGGCCGCGTCCACGAGCGGCTTCCCGGTCACGGTCGAACGCTGCGACCGTGACGTCACCGTCGAGAGCCCGCCGCAGCGCATCGTGTCCTTGAACCAGGGCACCACCGAGATCCTGCTGAGCCTCGGCGTGGCCGACCGCATGGCGGGTGCCGCGGGCTGGACCGACCCGATCCTGCCGTCGCTGGCCGACGAGAACGCGACGGTCGAGCGGCTCGCGGACCAGGCGCCGTCGTACGAGGACCTGCTCGCGACCGAGCCCGACCTCGTGACCGCGTCGTTCGCGAACACCCTCAGCGAGGGCGGGGTGACCACGCCCGAGAAGCTGGCCGGCCTGGGCGTCCCCGCCTACCTGTCGGCCGTCGAGTGCGAGAAGTCCGACTTCGGCGCCGGTGACGGCACCCGTGACGAGCCGCTCGAGATGGAGTCGATCTACACGGAGGTCCGCGACCTCGCCGCGCTCGTGGGCGAGGAGCGGGCCGGCGAGGACCTCGTCGCCTCGCTCGAGGAGCGCATGGCCGAGGCCGCCGCGGCCGACTTCGACGGCACGTCGGTCTTCTACTGGTTCGCGAACTCCGAGGCGCCCTACGCCGCGGGCTGCTGCGGGGGGCCGGGCATCATCACGCGGGCGCTGGGACTGGACAACGTGTTCGAGGACGAGCAGGACGAGTGGCCGCAGATCGGGTGGGAGTCGATCGCCGCGACCGACCCCGACGTCCTGGTCATCGGCGACCTGACCCGCAGGAGCCAGACCGCGGAGAGCGGCAAGGCCAAGATCGCGTTCCTGGAGTCCAACCCGGTCACGCGGGAGATGACCGCGGTCAAGGAGAAGCGCTACGTGCTGCTGGCCGGCGCCGAGCTCAACCCGTCGATCCGCACGGTCGACGCCGTCGAGAAGGTCGCGGCGGGCCTGCGCGACCTGGGGATCTCAGCGTCGTGACCTCCCTGCTGGTCGACGGCCGCGAGGCCCCGGGCGACGTCGAGACACCGCCCGGGCGGGGGGCGCGAGGCTCCCGGCGCGGTCTCGTGCTGGGCGTGGTGACCCTCGCCGCGCTCGCGGTGTCGGTCGCGGTCGCCACCACGATCGGGCCGTCGGACCTCGGCCCGCGAGACGCCGTGGCGGTCGCGCTGGCCAAGGTCGGGCTCGGGTCGTCGGGCCTCACCGGCATCCAGGAGGCGATCGTGTGGGACCTGCGCCTCCCGCGGGCTGTGCTGGCCGCTGCCTGCGGCGCCGGGCTGGCCCTGTGCGGCGTGGTGCTGCAGTCGCTGCTGCGCAACCCGCTGGCCGACCCGTTCGTGCTCGGCATCTCCTCGGGCGCGTCCACCGGTGCCGTGGCCATCGTGGTGCTGGGTGTCGGGGCCGGCTCGGCCACGCTGGCCTCCGGGGCGTTCGTCGGGGCGCTGCTGGCCTTCGGGCTCGTGCTCGTCCTGGGCATGGCCTCCGGCGGGACGACCGACCGGATGATCCTGGCCGGCGTCGCGGCCACCCAGCTGTTCGCCGCGCTCACCTCGTTCATCGTGTTCACCGCCGCCGACGCCGAGCAGACCCGGGGCGTGCTGTTCTGGCTGCTCGGCTCGCTCGGCACCGCCTCGTGGCGCGACGTCCTGGTGTGCGGTGGGCTGGTGCTGGCGGGCCTCGTCGTCTGCTGGCTGGCGGCCGGGGCGCTCGACGCGTTCACCTTCGGCGAGGACGCCGCCGCGGCGCTCGGGGTCTCCGTGCTGCGCATCCGGCTGCTGCTCCTCGTGGTGACGGCCCTCATGACCGCCGTCATCGTGTCGACGTCCGGCGCCATCGGGTTCGTCGGGCTCGTGCTGCCGCACGCCGCACGAGCCGTGGTGGGGGCAAGGCACCGGGTGCTCGTGCCCGTCTCCGCCGTGCTGGGCGCGATCTTCCTGGTGTGGGTCGACGTCGGCGCGCGCACGGTCATCGCACCGCAGGAGCTGCCGGTCGGCGTGGCCACGGCGCTCGTGGGCGTGCCGGCCTTCGTCGTGATCCTCCTGCGGCGGAAGCAGCGTTCATGAGCATCAGCGCCCGCACCGTCTCGTGGGGGGTGCGCGACCGGCTGATCGTCGACGGCGTGGACCTCGACGTCCGGCCCGGCAGCACCGTCGGCCTGCTCGGTCCCAACGGGTCCGGCAAGTCGTCGCTGCTGCGACTCCTCGCCGGTCTGCGACCGGCCTCCTCGGGGGTCGTGCGTCTGGGTGAGGACGACGTGACGCAGCTGAGCCGACGGCAGGTGGCGCGTCGTCTCGCCGTGGTCGACCAGGACGTCACCACCGACACCCAGCCGACCGTGCGCGACGTCATCGGTCTCGGTCGGCTGCCGCACCGCTCGACGTGGGCTCCCACGTCCGCCGCGGACCGGGCCGTCGTCGAGCGGGCCGCCCGCACCACGCGCACGTCGCACGTGCTCGACCGCGCCTACTCGACGCTCTCCGGGGGCGAGCGCCAGCGGGTGCAGATCGCCAGGGCGCTGGCCCAGGAGCCGACCGAGCTGCTGCTCGACGAGCCCACCAACCACCTCGACGTCCGCCACCAGCTGGAGCTCCTGGAGCTGGTGCGGGCGGCACGCACCACCACCGTGATGGCGCTGCACGACCTCAACCTGGCGGCCACGTACTGCGACACCCTCGTCGTGCTGGCCGACGGTCGGGTCCGGGTCGCGGGGCCACCCGCCGAGGTGCTCACCGCCGAGCTCGTGGCCGACGTCTACGACGTGCAGGCGGTCGTGACCCTCGTGGACGAGGTGCCGCACGTGAGGTTCACCGGGGTGACGAGCGCATGACGCGGTGGGATCTCCCCCGTGGGGCCGGGTCGTACCGCCCTGGGAGAAGACGTCGACCCGGCCCACCCGGCACGCGGCGTTGGGAGTGGTGCACGCGCGCCGTCACCCCATCCAACCTCCGCGGCAGCGAAAGGACACGCGGGACACGGGGTGAGCATCGTCGCGCTTCTCCCGGCCCATCCGACCAGGTCTCGGCGACGAACGGCAGCCACTGCCGCCGTCGAGCGAGGATGAAGCCATGAGCCCCGGCCCTGACGGCAGCGCTCGCGACCGCGCCGACCGATGCCCCGGGGTGCTGCGTCCCTGGATCGCCGACGACGGCGCGCTCGTGCGGCTCAGGCTCGTCGGCGGACGGCTGCCGTCGCGTGCGCTCGCGCGGCTCCTCGACGTGGCCGAGCGGCACGGCGACGGGACGGTCGCGCTGACCCGGCGGGCGAACCTGCAGGTCCGTGGACTGGCCGCCCCCGACGGCCGCGTCCCCCCGGCCGTGGTGGACGATCTCGAGTCCACCGGCCTCCTGCCGAGCCGCACCCACGAGCTGGTGCGCAACGTCATGGTGTCCCCGCTGTCGGGCCGCAGCGGCGGCCTCGCCGACCTTCGCCCCGCAGCCGAGCGGTACGACGCGCTGCTGCGCGGTGACGACGCCCTGGCCGAGCTGTCCGCGCGGTTCCTCGTCGTCCTCGACGACGGCCGCGGCGACCTCGTCGACCGGACCCTCGACCTCGGAGCCGTGGCGGTCGACGCGGGCCACGCGCAGGTCCGGGCCGGTCGGCACTGGGGCGAGGTCGTGCCGCTGGACGTCCTGCCCGACGTGCTCATGGCACTGGCCCACCGGTTCCGGCGGGTCCGTCCGGACGTCGGCACGTGGCACGTCGACGACCTGCCCGAGCACGGCGCCGTGGTCATGGGCGACCTGCACGCCCGCGACCTGCGCACCCAGGTGCGCGCCCTGCCCCTGCCCGAGGGCGTCGGCCGCCAGGACGACGGCCTCGCCTACGAGCACGTCACCGTGCCCGACGGCGTGCTGCGCCGTCCCGACGTCGACGCGCTGCTCGCCCGCGCCGGTGCCGAGCTGGTGGTCACGCCGTGGCGCAGCGTCGTCCTGCCCGATCTGCCCGCACGACCTCCGGAGACCGCATGAGAGCCCCCACCCGACGCTTCGACTACGAGGGCAGCGGCGCTGCCATCTACGTCGACTCCTTCGCGACGATCCGGCGGGAGACCGACCTGTCGCGCATCCCCGCCGACGCCGAGAAGGTGGCGGTGCGGATGATCCACGGCACCGGGCAGACGGACCTGGTCGACGACCTCGTGGTCCACCCGCGGCTGGTGTCGTCGGCGCGAGCGGCGCTGCGGTCGGGCGCACCGATCCTGTGCGACGCGACGATGGTGGCCTCCGGTGTCACCCGGGCGCGGCTCCCGCAGGACAACGACGTGCTGTGCCTGCTGCGCGACGAGCGGGTGCCCGACCTGGCGCGGGAGTGGGGGACCACCCGGTCGGCGGCCGCGCTCTCGTTGTGGGGCGACCGGCTCGACGGTGCGGTCGTGGCGATCGGCAACGCGCCCACGGCGCTGTTCCACCTGCTGGAGCTGCTGGCCGACGGTGCGCCGAGGCCGGCGGCCGTCGTGGGGGTCCCGGTCGGCTTCATCGGGGCCGCCGAGTCGAAGGACGCGCTCGCGTCGTTCGCCGACACGCACGGCATCGACGTGCCGTTCGTGACCGTGCGCGGGCGTCGGGGCGGCTCGGCCATGGCGGCCTCGGCCCTCAACGCGCTGGCGCAGGAGGAGGAGTAGTCATGCCTGGTTCCCTGTACGGCGTCGGCGTCGGCCCCGGTGACCCCGAGCTGGTCACGCTCAAGACCGCACGGCTGATCCGGTCGGCCGACGTCGTGGCCTACCACCAGGGCGTGGGCAAGCGCTCGAACGCGCGGCGGATCGTCGACGACCTGGTGCCCGAGGGCGTCACGGAGGAGGTGCTGCAGTACCCGGTCACCACGGGCGAGGTGCAGCACCCGGGCGGCTACGCGGGCGCGATGGCCGACTTCTACGAGGAGTGCGCCGAACGCCTGCGCGCGCACCTGGCCGCGGGCCGCGACGTGGTGGTGCTCGCCGAGGGCGACCCGATGTTCTACGGGTCGTTCATGTACCTGCACGACCGGCTGTCGCCGGACTTCGAGACCGAGGTGGTGGCGGGGGTGCCCGCGTTCGCCGCCGCCACGGCGCTGGCCGCCACCCCGTTGGTGCGCCAGACCGACGTGCTCACCGTGCTGCCCGGGACGCTCCCGGAGGCCGAGCTGGCCCGGCGGCTCGCCGACACCGACGGCGCGATCATCATGAAGCTCGGCCGCACCTTCCCGGCCGTCCGCTCCGCGCTGGAGCAGGCCGCCCGGCTCGACACGGCGCTCTACGTCGAGCGCGCGTCCATGCCCGAGCAGCGGTGGATGCCCGTGGCCGACGTCGACCCGTCGTCGGTGCCGTACTTCTCGCTCGTCGTGGTCCCGGGTGACGGCCACGGCCGGCGCTACGACGCCCCGGAGCCCTCCGCGGGTGTGGCCGAGGCAGCCCAGGGGGAGGTCGTCGTGGTCGGGCTGGGGCCGGGGCCCGACGGCTGGCTCACGCCCGAGGCGTCCGACGAGCTGTCGCGCGCGGGGCACGTGGTGGGCTATGCGCCGTACGTGGCGCGGGTGCCGCAGCGGGTCGGGCTCGTCCGGCACGCGTCGGGGAACACGGTCGAGATCGACCGCGCCACCCACGCGCTGGAGCTGGCACGCGCGGGTGAGCGAGTGGCCGTCGTGTCGGGCGGCGACGCGGGCGTGTTCGGCATGGCCACCGCGGTGCTGGAGGCGCAGGAGGCGCGCTCGGACCTGCACGACGTCGTGGTCCGCGTGGTGCCGGGCGTCTCCGCCGTCCAGGCCGTGGCGGCGCGGGCGGGGGCACCGATCGGCGGTGACTTCGCGGTGATGAGCCTGTCGGACCGGCTGAAGCCGTGGTCGGTCGTCGAGAGGCGGCTGCGTGCCGTGGCCGACGCCGACCTCGTGCTGGCCGTCTACAACCCGCGGTCCCGCTCGCGCACCACCCAGGTCGCGGACATGCGGCGCATCCTGCTGGAGCACCGCGACCCCGGCACCGTGGTGGTCGTGGGCCGCGACGTCGGCCGCGCCGAGGAGTCCCTCGTCGTGACCACCCTGCACGAGCTGGACCCGGAGTCGATCGACATGAAGTGCCTGCTGGTCGTCGGCTCCTCGACCACCCGGGTCAGCCCCACCGGCGCCGTCTGGACCCCCCGCTCCGTCGAGCCCTGACCGCCCGCCCCGCCCCACCCCGCGTTTTGACGCGTTGACGTCGGTTTGGCGGGGAGAAACCGACGCAGACGCGTCAAAACGCGCGGTGGGGCGGGGGTCGTGGGGGTCAGCGGCGCTTGGTGGACCGGTCGCGGGTGGGGGAGTAGAGGTAGGACTCCGCGCCCTCCGGTCGCGACACCGCGGGACCGACGAGGATGACGGCGGCCTGGCGCAGGCCCGCGGCCTCCACCTGGTCCGCCACGTCGGCGAGGGTGCCGCGCAGCACGACCTCGGCGTCCTGCGACGCGTTCGCGACGACGGCCACGGGGGTCTCGGGCCCGAGCACGGCGGCGAGCCGCTCCGCCAGGTCCCGGGTCCGGGTGATGGCCAGGTGCAGGCACAACGTGGCGCCCGTCGCCGCGAAGGTCTCCAGCTCCTCGCTCGACGGCATGGCCGTGGACCGCGCCTGGGTGCGCGTCAGCACCACCGACTGCACCACCTCAGGCACGGTCAGCTCGACGCCCAGCCGGGCCGCGGCCGCCGCGTAGGCAGGCACCCCGGGGGTGACGTCCCACGGCACGCCGGCGCCGTCGAGCCGACGCGTCAGCTCGTGCAGCGCCGAGTACACCGACGGATCGCCCGACGACAGCCGCACCACCTCCAGGCCCGCTGCGTGCGCGTCGACGCACGTGGCCGTGATCGCGTCGAGGTCGAGGTCCTGGGTGTCGACGAGGCGTGCGTCGGGTCGGCAGTGCTCGAGCACGGCGGCGACGTAGGTGCCGGCGTACAGCACCACGTCGGCGCGCTCGAGGAGCCGGACGGCCCGCACCGTCAGGAGGTCCGCGGCGCCTGGCCCGGCGCCCACCACGTGCACGGTCATGCGCGTCCTTCCTTCACGACCGACCACTGCGTCACCGCACGGGCCGGGGTCCACGACGTGAACGACCCGAGGGGCGCGGCCGTCTCGACCAGCAGCCGCACCAGCTCGCCGCCGTGCTCGGCGTGCCACGCGACGAGCAGCTGCTCGGTCTCGAGCGTGACGCCGTGCACCACCAGGCGTCCACCCGGGCGCAGGGCCCCCCAGCAGGCGTCGAGCACGCCGTCGACCGTCGCACCGCCACCGACGAACACCGCGTCGGGTGCCTCCAGGTCGGCGAGCGCCTGGGGCGCCGCGCCCGTGACCACCTGCACCTCGGGGACGCCGAGGGTGCGGGTGTTGCGGACGATTCGCTCGGCACGCTCGGCGTCCCGCTCGACGGCGACGGCCCGGCACGTCGGGTGGGTGCGCGCCCACTCGACGGCCACCGACCCGGCGCCCGCGCCGACGTCCCAGAGCAGGGCGCCGGGCGTCGGGGCCAGGCGCGCGAGGGCGCTGGCCCGCACGTCGCGCTTGGTGACCTGGCCGTCGTGCTCGAAGGCGTCGTCGGGCAGGCCGGGCACGAGCGGCAGCACCCGCGCACCCGCGTCGCGGACCTCGACGGCCAGCACGGTCAGCGCGCCGACGTCGTCCGTCCAGGTGGTCGCGACACCCTCGGTGCGGGACTCGGTCTCGGCACCCAGGTCGGTGAGCGCGGTCAGCGTGCTCGTGCCGTAGCCGTGCGACGCGAGCAGCGCGGCCACGGCCGCGGGCGTCGACGCGTCCGAGCACAGCACCAGCAGACGGGCCCCCGGGGCGAAGGCGGTGGCCAGCCGGTGCACGTCGCGTCCCACGACGGTCACGACGTCCGACGACTCCGCTGACCAGCGCATCCGGGCCCGCGCCAGGGCGACGGACGAGACGCCCGGCAGCACCTCGACGGCGTCGGCACCGAGCAGCCCGACGAGCGTGGTGCCGATGCCGGAGACCAGCGGGTCGCCCGACGCGAGGGCGACCACGCGCCGGCCCTCGAGCCCGGCGACCAGGTCCGGAAGCCCGTCGCGCAGGGGCGACGGCCACGGCACGCGCTCGGCCGGCACCTCCGCGGGGACCATTGCCAGGTGCCGCTCGCCCCCCAAGAGGACGTCGGCCGACTCGACCGCGGTCCGGCGCGCGGCGTCGAGTCCGGGCCAGCCGTCGGCACCGATCCCGACGACGAGGAGGGGGGAGCGAGCGGAGGTCATGTCTCGCGAGGCTAGTGGGTTGCCGCACCACGGCGGCGCCCCGGTAGCCTGGCGCCCGACCAAACTTCACATGACGCGAGGTGCCCCAGAACCTGGGGAGAATCGGGAAGCCGGTGCAAGTCCGGCACAGGGTCCGCTGCGGTGACCACCTGAGGGTGGAAGTCCGAAGACCGGCCTCGCGCTCAACCAGCCATGGCGATCGAGCGGGAGCCCTCATGCCACAGCACTACCCCTTCACGGCCGTCGTCGGAGCCGAGCCCGACCAGCTCGACGACATGGCCCTCGCCCTCGTCCTCACGACGATCTCGCCCGCCATCGGCGGCGTGCTCGTACGAGGGGAGAAGGGCACGGCCAAGTCGACCCTCGTGCGTGCCCTCGCGGCCGTGCTGCCGCCGATCGAGGTGGTCTCGGGCGACCGGTTCTCCAGCGACCCCGCTGACTCCGCCCTGTCGCCCGACGGGCCGTTCGGTCCCGACGCGCCGGTCGAGTCCCGCCCCGTGCGGCTCGTCGAGCTGCCCGTCGGGGCCACCGAGGACCGCGTGCTCGGCTCCCTCGACCTCGAGCAGGCCCTCGGAAGCGGCGTCACCCGCTACGAGCCCGGCCTGCTGGCTCGCGCGCACCGCGGCGTGCTCTACGTCGACGAGGTCAACCTGCTGCACGACCACCTGGTCGACCTCCTGCTCGACGCGGCCGCGATGGGCCGCTCCACGGTGGAGCGCGACGGCGTGTCCGTGGAGCACGCCGCCCGGTTCGTCCTCATCGGCACGATGAACCCCGAGGAGGGCGAGCTGCGGCCCCAGCTGCTGGACCGCTTCGGCCTCGCCGTGGAGGTGGCCGCGCCGCGCGACCCGGCCACCCGCGCCGAGGTCGTGCGTCGCCGGCTGGCCTTCGACGCCGACCCGACCGGCTTCGCGGCGCGCTTCGCCGACGCCGAGGCCGCGCTCACCGCTCGGATCAGTGTCGCGCAGGACCTCGTCACCCAGGTGCCGCTCGACGACGCGACCCTGGTCTCCATCGCGGAGCTGTGCTCGGCGTTCGGGGTCGACGGCCTGCGTGCCGACATCGTGACCGCCCGTACCGCTGCCGCCCACGCGGCGTGGCACGGTCGCACCACCATCACCCGCGACGACGTGCGCGCGGCAGCCCGCCTCGCGCTGCCGCACCGACGTCGGCGCAACCCCTTCGACGAGACCGGGCTCGACGAGTCCGAGCTCGACGACCTGCTCGGCCCGGACGAGCCGCCCGCGGGCGGCCCCGACGACGGTCCTGACGACGGTGGCCCCGACGACGAGGGCCCTGACGACGGGGGACCCGACGGTGGTGGCCCCGGCGGCGGCAGCGACACCCCGGCCGACGCGCCCGCGCCCGGCGAGGCGCCCGCCCCGTCCGGCGGCGACGCCGGCGAGGGCTCCGGCCAGGCCGCGGAGTCCACGGTCGGCGCCGGGCAGCCGGTGCGGGCCCGCCTGCTGCAGGTCGACGGCGTGGGTGCCGGCGTCTCGGGTCGTCGTTCGCGCGCGGTGACCGACGACGGCCGGCGCATCGGCGCGCGCACCCCGGCCGGCCGCAGCGGCTCGCTGCACCTCGTCGAGACGGTCCGCGCGGCCGCGCCGCACCAGCACGCCCGCGGACGCGCCGACGGAGGCCGCGTGCTGCTGCGACCCGCCGACCTGCGCGTCGCCGTGCGCGAGGGACGCGAGTCCAACCTGGTGCTGCTCTGCGTCGACGCCTCGGGCTCCATGGCCGCGCGCCGCCGCATGGAGCAGGTCAAGACCGCCGTGCTCTCCCTGCTGCTCGATGCCTACCAGCGCCGAGACAAGGTCGGACTGGTCACCTTCCGCGGCGCCGACGCCACGCTCGACCTGCCACCCACGTCGTCGGTCGACGTCGCCGCGCGCCGGCTGGAGGAGCTGCCGGCGGGCGGCCGCACCCCGCTGGCCGAGGGCCTCGCCGCTGCCGCGGACGCTCTGCGTCTCGAGCGCATCCGCGACCCGCTGCGCCGGCCGCTGCTCGTGGTCGTCACCGACGGTCGCGCCACGTCGGGCCCGGACGCCCTGGCCCGCGCCCACCGGGCGGCCGACCACCTCCACCGCTCCGGCGTGGCGTCGGTGGTCGTCGACTGCGAGACAGGCGGGTTCCGGCTGGGGCTCGCGTCGGTGCTGGCCGACCGGCTCGGCGCCCAGCACCTCCCGCTCGGCGAGGTCAGTGCCGAGGCGCTCACCAGCGTCGTCAGGGAGGTGGCCTGATGCCCCAGGGTCAGCCGCTGGTCGTCCCCGACGACGGCCTCACCACCCGCCAGCGCCGCAACCGACCGCTCGTCATGGTGCACACCGGCCCCGGCAAGGGGAAGTCCACCGCCGCGTTCGGCCTGGCCATGCGCGCCTGGAACCAGGGCTGGAAGGTCGGCGTGTTCCAGTTCGTCAAGTCCGCCAAGTGGCGCGTCGGCGAGCAGTCCGTGCTCGAGCACCTGGGTCGCCTGCACGAGACCGAGGGCCTCGGCGGTCCCGTCGAGTGGCACAAGATGGGCTCGGGCTGGTCGTGGTCGCGCAAGTCCGGCACCGATGACGACCACGCCGTCGCGGCCGCCGAGGGCTGGGCCGAGATCAAGCGCCGCCTCGCCGCCGAGACCCACGACCTCTACGTGCTCGACGAGTTCACCTACCCCATGAAGTGGGGGTGGGTCGACGTCGACGACGTCGCCGACACCCTCGCGTCGCGGCCCGGTCGCCAGCACGTGGTGATCACCGGACGCGACGCCGCCCCCCGGCTCCTGGAGGTGGCCGACCTCGTCACGGAGATGACGAAGGTCAAGCACCCCATGGACGCCGGCCAGAAGGGCCAGCGGGGGATCGAGTGGTAGCGCGCCTGGTCGTGGCGGCGCCCGCGTCGGGCCACGGCAAGACGACGATCGCCACGGGCCTCATGGCGGCGCTCGCCCGCACCGGGCTGCGGGTCTCGGGCCACAAGGTGGGACCGGACTACATCGACCCCGGCTACCACGCGCTGGCCACCGGGCTGCCCGGCCGCAACCTCGACCCCCACCTGGTGGGGGAGGAGCGTCTCGTGCCGCTGCTGCTGCACGGTTCCGCCGGTGCGGACCTCGCGGTCGTCGAGGGCGTCATGGGTCTGCACGACGGCATGCTCGGCACCGACGGCTACGCCTCCACCGCCCACGTGGCCCGCGCGACCGACAGCCCGGTGGTGCTCGTGGTCGACGTGTCGTCGGCGTCGCGCTCCATCGCGGCGCTCGTCCAGGGCATGGTCGCCTTCGACACGTCGGTGCGGGTGGCCGGCGTCGTCCTCAACAAGGTCGGGTCCACGCGGCACGCCGACGAGGTGGTGCGCGCGCTCGAGAGCACCGGGGTACCGGTGCTCGGCATCGTGCACCGCGACGACGGCGTCGTGGCCCCGTCGCGCCACCTGGGTCTGGTGCCCGCGGCCGAGCGGGAGGACGCGGCGGCCGCGCTCGACCGGCTCGCCACCCGGGTCGCGAAGGCCGTCGACCTGGAGGAGGTCGTGCGCATCGCCCGGTCGGCGCCGACCCTGCAGGGTGCGGCGTGGGACGCCGCCGACGAGGTCGGCCCTCCGCCCGCCGGGCCGCGGCGGGTGGTCGCCGTGGCCGGCGGTCGCTCGTTCACGTTCCGCTACGCCGAGACGGTCGAGCTGCTCGACGCCCTCGGCTGCGACGTGCAGGTGTTCGACCCCCTGCACGACGAGTCCCTGCCGGAGGGCACGTCGGGGCTCTACCTGGGCGGCGGCTTCCCCGAGGTGCACGCGGCGACGATCTCGGCCAACGAGCCCCTGCGCCACGCCATCGCGGACGCCGTGGCCGCCGGGGTGCCGACCGTGGCCGAGTGCGCGGGCCTGCTGTACCTCTGCCGCTCGCTCGACGGCGCGCCCATGGTGGGTGCGCTCCCGGCCGACGCCGCCATGACGCCGCGCCTGACCCTCGGCTACCGCACGGCGGTGGCCCCGGTCGAGCACCTGCTCGCCCCCGTCGGCGGCCGCGTGACCGGCCACGAGTTCCACCGCACCCACGTCACGCCGTCGGCCGGCGCCGACGACGCGTTCGGTGTCGCCTGGACGAGCGCCCACGGCGAGGCCGGCTTCGCGAGCCCGACGCTCCACGCGTCGTACCTGCACACGCACTGGGCGGGCCACCCCCGCATGGCGGCGCGCTTCGCCGCGGCGGTCCACGCGGCACGACCAGAGGAAGGTCGCCACCGCTGGTCGAGTAGCCAGGACCGCGAGCGCCAGCGAGCTGGTGCTGGCGTATCGAGACCACTCGGCAACGGCTCCGCGCGGGTCGATGTGCGCGAATCCGCCCAGGGTGGTCTCGATACGCCTCCCTCGCGCTCGTCCCGCCCCCGCAAGCGGGAGGTGCCCCCAGCGGATGCCGGCTACTCGACCAGCGGTGACCCCCTGCGCCACCACGGCGACGCGGAGGCCACCGAGGGACTCGTCGACCTCGCGGTCAACGTGCACGACGGGCCGCGTCCGACGTGGCTCGACCATGCCCTGCGCTCCGCCCTCGACGACGTCGGCCGCTACCCCGACGCCCGAGAGGCCGAGGCTGCCGCGGCTCGGCGGCACGTCCGTCCTGCCGACGAGGTCCTCGCGACCGCCGGTGCGGCGGAGGCGTTCACGCTGCTGGCCCGGGCCCGCGACTGGCAGCACCCCGTGGTGGTGCACCCGCAGTTCACCGAGCCCGACGTCGCGCTGCGCCAGGCCGGCCACGACCCGCAGCACGTGCGGCTCGGCCACGACTTCGCGCTCGAGCCCGACCGCGTCCCCGACGACGCCGACCTCGTGGTCGTCGGCAACCCCACCAACCCCACCGGGGTGCTGCATCCCGCCTGGGCGATCCGTGCCCTCGCGCGGCCCGGCCGCGTGGTCGTGGTCGACGAGGCGTTCATGGACGCCGTGCCCGGGGAGCAGCACTCCTTCGCCGGCGCCCCGGCGGGGGTGCCGGGCCGTGGGCGGCAGACTGGCACAGCCCTTCCCGGGGTGCTGGTCGTGCGCAGCCTGACGAAGCTCTGGAGCATCCCCGGCGTGCGCGCGGGCTACGTCCTCGGCGACCCCGACCTGCTGGCCGACCTGCGCGCCCAGCAGCCGCCGTGGTCGGTGTCGACGCACGCCGCCGCCGCGATCGTCGCGTGCACGTCCGACGACGCCCGCGCCGAGGCGACCCGTCGTGCCGCCGACGTGGGCCGGCACCGCGCGGTGCTCACCGACGGCCTCGACGAGCTGGGCGTCCACCACCTGCCGTCGTCCGCGCCGTTCGTCCTGGCTCGGGTGGGGCCAGGGGTCCACGGTGCGTTGCGCGACGCCGGGTGGGCGGTGCGTCGCGCCGACACCTTCCCGGGACTCGACGACGCCTGGATCCGCGTCGCCGTGCGCGCTCCCGACGTCACCCGTCGCTTCCTCGCCGCGCTCGCGCAGGTGCGGTCGTGAGTCGGCGCGTGCTCTTGGCCGGCGGCGGTCTGCGCGCGGCGGCGGCAGCGTCGTCGGCCCTGGCCGAGGGCGACATCGTCACGGTCGTGGCCCCCGACCTCGTGGCCACGCTCGAGGACCTCGTCCACCGCGGCCTCGTCTCCTGGCGGCGCGGCGAGCTGTCGCTCGACGACGTGCTCGCGGCCGACGTGGTGCTGCGGGTGCCGGCCGACGGTGTCGTCGATCGAACACGTCCTGGCACGCCCGCCGCCGTGGGTGACGTCGTCCTCGTCGGGGCCGGGCCGGGCGACCCCGACCTCATGACCGTGGGTGGCCTGCGCGCCCTGGCCGAGGCCGACGTCGTGGTCACCGACCGACTCGTCCCGCTCGCCGCGCTCGACGCGGTGCGGCCCGACGCCCAGGTCGTCGACGTCGCGAAGATCCCGGGCGGCCGGTCCACCGGACAGGACGCGATCGACGCGCTGCTCGTGGAGCACGCCCTGGCCGGCCGGCGCGTGGTCCGGCTGAAGGGCGGCGACCCGTTCGTGTTCGGCCGCGGCGGCGAGGAGGCGATCGCCTGCGTCCGGGCGGGTGTGCCGGTGCGGGTGCTGCCCGGCGTCACGTCGTCGGTCTCCGGCCCGGCCCTCGCGGGCATCCCGGTCACCCACCGGGGGCTCACGCAGGGCTTCACCGTGGTCTCGGGCCACGTGCCGCCCGACCACCCCGACTCCACGGTCGACTGGAAGGCGCTCGCGTCGACGGGCACGACGATCGTCGTGCTCATGGGGGTGCGCACCCTCGGCGCCATCGCCGAGGCCCTCGTGGGTGGTGGCCTCGACCCCGACACCCCGGCCGCGGTGGTCGCCGACGCGGGTCTGCCCAGCCAGCGTCGGGTCGACGGCACCGTCGTCACGATCGCGCGCGTCGCGGCCGACGCCGGCATCGGCGCTCCGGCGGTCACGGTCGTCGGCCGCGTGGTCGAGGCGCTGCCCCTCGAGCCGGCACCAGGGGTGTGAGCCGGTGACCCGCCTGCTGTGGATGCGCCACGGCGAGTCCACCTGGAACGTCGCCGGCCGCGAGCAGGGCCGCACGGCCCACCCGCCGCTCACGGACCTGGGGCGGCGCCAGGTGCTCGCCGCCGCCGAGCAGCTGGCCGACGCCGACGTCGCCGCCGTCGTGTGCTCGCCCCTGGTCCGTGCCCGTCAGAGTGCCGACCTGGTGGCGGCCCGGCTCGGGCTCGAGGTCGTGGAGGACCCGCGTCTGGTCGAGCGCGGCCACGACGAGACGCTCGACGACGTGCTCGGACGCCTCGCGGACTTCTTGGCGTCGGGCCCGGCCGACGACACGCTCGTGGTGACCCACGGCGACGTGATCGCCTACGTCGTCGCGGCCCTCGACGGCACGGCACCGTCCCTGCCCGCCAACGCCGAGGTCCGCGTGACGCAGTCGTAGGAATCGATCGTGGGAGACCCTCGCGGAGGACCCCTCGCCTGCCCTACGATGACGAACGATCGACGGTGCGGAAGCCGGTGGGAATCCGGCGCAGTAGCGCTACTGTGACGCCTCAGCACGACGGGGCGGAGCCAGACCCAAGCCGACGACAGCCATCCATCCACGGGACGCACTCATCCCTCAGGAAAGGCCTGCCATGTCGCAGCTCTCCCCAGCCCGCTCCGTCGACCTCGTCGGCGTGGCCACGCCCATCTCCGTCCGCGAGCTCGCCCCGTGGGCGCTGTTCGTCGCCCTGTTCGCCGTCCTGGCGCTGTACTTCGTCGGTGCGGAGCAGGGAGCGACCTCCCTGCTCGCGGGCGACACCGTGCACGAGTGGGTCCACGACGGTCGCCACCTGCTCGGGTTCCCCTGTCACTGAGCAGGGCCACCGACCAGCACGACCTCTGACGGCGCCGCACCGAGCCCCGGTGCGCGGCCCGCCGTCCCCGCCTGCGCCCGGCGCGGCCCCCACGCGAGAACGGAACCCTGCATGTCCACGTCCCTGACTCCCCGCACCTTCCTGGTCCACGGCCTCGTCGCCGGCCTCGTCGGCGGCATCCTGGCCTTCGTCGTCGCGTTCGCCGTCGGCGAGCCGCCCATCGACGACGCGATCGCCCTCGAGGAGTCCGCGTCCGCTCCGGCCGACGCCGGTGCGCACTCCCACGAGGAAGGCGCGGCGCACTCGCACGGTGACGACGAGGCGGGCGGCATCACGCGAGGCCAGCAGGCCGGGCCCGGCCTGCTCACGGCGACGGTCCTGTTCGGCCTCGTGGCCGGTGGCGTCGCCGGCATCGCCTCGGCCTTCGCGGTCGGGCGGCTCGGTGGTCTGCGCCCCGTCGCGTCGACCGGCGTCGTCGTGACCCTGACCTACCTCGCCTACACCGTCGTCCCGTGGCTCAAGTACCCGCCGAACCCGCCGGCCGTCGGCTCCGGCGAGACCATCGGGGAGCGGACGGCGCTCTACTTCGGCTTCGTGACCGTGTCGCTGCTCGCCGCGGTGGCGGCAGTCCTGCTGGTACGAGCTCTCCTCGCGCGCGGACCGTGGCTCGCCGTGGTCTCCGGCGTCGCGCTCTACCTCGTGGTCGTCGGCGTGGCGGCCGTGGTGCTCGCGCCGATCGACGAGGTGCCCGACGGCTTCCCGGCGAACACGCTCTACTCCTTCCGGATCGGCGCGCTCGCCACGTCGACGGCGATGTGGGCGGGGGTGGCGCTCGTGCTCACCGGCCTCACCGCTCGCACGTGGCGGGCCCACCAGGCCGACGAGCTGCGTCGCGCCCGGGCCGCCGCTCTCTGAGCCCGTCCCGATCCGCGATGATGCGTCCATGACCGCCGCCTCGACCGTCGACGCCTGGCGGCTCGCCGTGGGCACGCTCACCGCGTGGCCGGTGCGGCCGCCCCGGACGGTCGACCACCTGACGGCCGGCCGGGCCATGGTGCTCGCGCCCGTCGCCGTGCTGCCGCTCGCGATCGGGGTGACCGCCGTCGGGCTGGGGGGCCAGGAGCTGGCGCTCTCGCCGTTGGTCACGGGTCTGCTCGTCGTCGGCCTGCTGGCGCTCGGCACCCGGGCCTTCCACCTCGACGGCCTGGCCGACACCGCGGACGGACTGACCTCCTCCTACGACCGCGAGCGCACGCTGGCGGTCATGCGATCGGGTGACGTGGGGCCGGCCGGCGCGGCGGCCCTGGTGCTCGTGCTCGGCCTCCAGGCCGCGGGGGCGGCCTCGCTCGTGGCCGCGGGCGACGCGGTGCTGGTCGGTGCCGCGGTCCTGCTGTCGCGCTCCGGTCTGGTGCTCGTGTGCTCACGAGCGGTGCCTGCCGGGGACGGCTCGGGCCTGGGCGCCACCATGGCGCGGAGCGTCCCGCTGCCCGTCGCGGTCGTCGCCCACGCGGGCTGGGCCGCGCTGCTCGTCGGAGCCTGCGTGCTCGCGGACGCGCCCTGGTGGCACGGTCTGGCCGCAGGGGCTGCCGCCCTGGTCGTCCTCGGCCTGCTGCTGCGTCGCGCCCACCGTCGCATCGGGGGCGTGACGGGCGACGTGATGGGCGCCGGCATCGAGCTCACCCTCGCCACCGTGCTCGTGGTGCTGTCGTGAGACCGGCCTCTGCAGGTCTGGTGCTCGGGTTCGTGGCCGACCGCCTCCTCGGTGACCCCCGCTCGCTGCACCCGGTGGCGGGCTTCGGGCAGGTGGCCGCGGCGCTCGAGCGCCGCACGTACGCCGACCGACGTGGTGCGGGCGCGCTCCACGTGGGCGCGCTCGTCGGGGGCGCGGGCGCGGTCGGCGTGGTCGCCCGCTCCGCCGCGCGGCGCCGAGGACCCGTGGCCGAGGCGGTGCTGACCGCGGCCTGCACGTGGGCCGTGCTCGGCGGTCGCTCGCTTGAGCGCGAGGCGCTCGCTGTGCACGCCCTGCTCGACGCCGACGACCTGGCCGGCGCCCGCCGCCGCGTGACCCATCTCGTGGGCCGCGACCCCAGCACCCTCGACGTCGAGGGCGTGGCCCGTGCGACGGTCGAGTCCGTCGCCGAGAACACGTCCGACGCCGTCGTCGCGCCCCTCGTGGCCGGCGCCGTCGCGGGGGTTCCCGGGCTCCTGGCCTACCGCGCCGCCAACACCCTCGACGCCATGGTGGGCCATCGCACCCCTCGCCTCGAACGCTTCGGCTGGGCCGCCGCCCGCCTCGACGACGTGCTCAACCTCGTCCCCGCGCGACTGTCCGCGACCCTGGCCGTCGTCACCGCCCCGCTCGTCGACGGCAGCCCCGGCGCGGCCGCTCGCGCGTGGCGCCGCGACGCCCGCCACCACCCCAGCCCCAACGCCGGGCCGGTCGAGGCGGCCTTCGCCGGGGCGCTCGGGGTGCGGCTCGGCGGCGTGAACGTCTACGCCGGGCGCACCGAGGACCGTCACACGCTCGGCGACGGCCGACCCGTCCACCCCGACGACGTCGCCCGCGCGACGAGGCTGGCGCGAGTGGTCGACGTGGGCGCGCTGCTCGTCTGCGTGCTCGGGCCCAGGTTCCTCAAGCCCGGTCGGCGGCCCACTCGGCGGCAGAACGGACGTCGCTGACCGCCTCCACCCCGGGCGGGCTCGGGGGCCGGCGCACGACCACCACGGCCGCGCCACGCTCGCCCGCCGCGTCGAGCTTGGCGACCGTGTGGCTGCCGCCGGAGTCCTTCGTGACCACCACGTCCACACCGTGCTCGGCCAGCAGCGCCCGCTCCGACGCCAGGTCGTAGGGGCCGCGGCTGTGCAGCAGCGTCCAGGCCGGCGGCAGCTCGACCTCCGGCTCGTCGACCACCCGCACGAGCGCCGCGACGTCGCGCAGCGGCTCCACGAACGGCGCGAGCCCCTGCCGCCCGATGCTGAGGAAGGGGCGGCTGCCGAGTCCGACGGTCAGCGCCGCGGCGTCCGCATGGGAGTCCACCCAGTGCCACCGGTCGGCGTCGGGGTGCCCGCTCCAGCCCGGCCGCGCGAGCCGCAGCAGCGGGACCCCCTCGGCGTCGCACGCCGCCGCCGCGTTCGCGCTGATGCCCGCCGCGAAGGGGTGGGTCGCGTCGACCACCGCCCTCACCCGCTCCTCGCGCAGGTAGGACCGGAGGCCGGCGACGCCACCGAACCCGCCGATCCGCGTCTCGCCGACGGGCAGCCGTGGTCGGGCCACCCGTCCCGCCAGCGACGACGTGAGCGCGACGCCGGCGTCGTCCAGCCGTGCCGCGAGGGCGCGCGCCTCCGCGGTGCCGCCGAGCAGCAGGATCATGCTCCCGCCCCTGGCGGGAGCAGGGGCAGGTCGGCAGGGGCGCCGTCGCGGGCCAGCCGCTCCAGGGCGTCGACGTCGAGGTGGGTCTCCACCAGGTCGCCCAGCCGGTCGAGCCGCGCCTCGCGCAGGCCCCCGAACGACACGTCCGACGGCGGCAGCACCGTGCCCGCCGCTGCCGCCACGTCGGCCAGAAGCGCGCGGCGGAACGCGTCGCCCTCCAGGCTGCCGTGCCACATCGTGCCCATCACCGCGCCGCTGCGTGCGCCGCCCAGGAACTCCTCGCCCGACCCCCGGGCGATCCGGCCGTGGTGGATCTCGTAGCCCGACGTCGGCGCCCCCAGCGCCTCGCCGGTCGGCAGGCGCAGCACCTTCTCGGCGCCGAACGTCGTCTCGACGTCGAGCAGGCCCAGCCCCTCGACGCTGCGCGCCGTCGACGCCTCCACCGCGTCGGGGTCGTGCACGTGGCGGCCCAGCATCTGGAAGCCACCGCAGATGCCGAGCACGGGCCGGCCCGCGCGGGCGTGCGCCACCACGGCCCGGTCGAGCCCGCGGGACCGCAGCCACACCAGGTCGTCGATCGTGGCCCGGGTGCCGGGCAGGACGACCAGGTCGGCGTCGGCGACGTCGCGCGGGTCGGAGACGAACACGACGTCGACGCCGGGCTCGACCCCCAGCGCGTCGACGTCGGTGAAGTTGCTGATGCGGGGCAGGCGCACCACGGCCACGCGCAGCGCCCCGGCGGCTCCCGATCGCCGTCCGTCCAGGTCGAGCGCGTCCTCGGAGTCGAGCCACAGCGACGGGTCCCAGGGCAGCACGCCGTAGAACGGGCGCCCGGTCAGCGAGGTCAGCCGCTCCAGGCCGGGATCGAGCAGCGACACCTCGCCGCGGAACTTGTTGACGACGTAGCCGGCCACCAGCCGCTGGTCGTCGGCGTCGAGCAGTGCGACGGTGCCGTGCAGGGCGGCGAACAGGCCGCCGCGGTCGATGTCGCCCACCACCACGACCGGCAGCTCGGCGTGCTGCGCGAGCCCCAGGTTCACGTAGTCCGACGACCGGAGGTTGATCTCGGTGGGGGAGCCCGCACCCTCGGCCACCACGACGTCGAACCGTCCGGCCAGGTCGTCGAACGCCGCGTGCGCGGCCGCGGCGAGGTGCCGCCGCCCCTCCACGAAGTCCGTCGCGTCGACGGTGCCGCCCGGACGCCCCATGACCACGGCGTGGCTGCGCCGGTCGCTGCCCGGCTTCAGCAGCACCGGGTTCATCGCGACCTCGGGCGTCGCCCGGGCCGCGAGCGCCTGCACCCACTGCGCCCGACCGATCTCCCCGAAGCCGTCGGTGGGCTCGCCGCCCAGCGGCACGACCATCGAGTTGTTCGACATGTTCTGCGCCTTGTAGGGCGCCACGCGCAGACCGCGCCGCGCGAAGGCCCGGCAGATCCCCGTCGTCACCACGCTCTTGCCGGCGTCGGACGTCGTGCCGGCGACCAGCAGCCCAGGAGTGCGCATCGCAGCACAGCCTAGAGGCGCACGCCCTAGGGTCGGGCCATGCAGGTCACGTTCCGCAGGCTCCAGCCGGGCGACCTGCCGGTCCTCGCGCGCTGGCTCGCTGCCCCGCACGTGCACCGGTGGTGGTTCCAGGAGGCCGACCCCGAGGCGCTGGAGCGCGACTTCGGTGCGGTCATGCGCGGCGAGGAGCCGGCCGAGGACCTCGTGGCCACCGTCGACGGACGCGACGTCGGCCTCTGCCAGCGCGCCCGCTGGGACGACTACCCCGACGACGAGGCCGAGCTCGCGCCGTTCCTCGACCTCCCGTCCGGCGCCGTGACCGTCGACTACCTCATCGGCGACCCCGCCGACACCGGACGCGGCATCGGGCCGGCCGTGATCGCAGCGCTCGTCGCCGACACGTGGGCCTCGTACGCGGACTGCCCCGCCGTGGTCGTGCCGGTCGCCGCGGGCAACCGGCCGTCGTGGCGGGCACTGGAGAAGGCCGGCTTCCGCCACGTGGGCACGGCGCGGCTCGAGCCCGACAACCCGGTGGACCCGCCCGACCACGTGGTGCTGCGGATCGACCGACCCCGCTGACCGCGGCTCAGTGCAGGTGCACCCGGCGGCCGGACACGTGCTCGGGGTGCAGCCGCACCAGCACGTCGCGCACGCCGCCGGCCCAGGTGCGTGGCGGCGCGCCCACCAGCTCGGTGGCGTCCTGCGGGCTCGTGCGACCCCGCACGGTCACGTTCCAGCCGTGCTGGTCCAGCTCGGCCTGGTGCGACGTGGCGAACGCGACGTCCTCGTGACCGTCGGCCAGCTGTGCGAGGAAGCTGTCGGCGGACGTGCGGAAGATGACGTCACCGTCGCGCACCACGTAGTTGACGGGCACCAGCTGCTGCCCGTCGTCGTCCACGAACGCGACCATGCCCACCGTGCGCACCGCCAGCAGCTCGAGGCACTCCGCCGCGTCGATCGGCCTCAGGTCTCCTTGCTGCATGCTCTCCACTCCTCCCGGTCTCCCCTGATCTCCCCGTGTCCCCCCAGTGTGCGCCTGTCGTGGGTGCACACGCCGACCCGTCGAGGCAGCACACTGTGCTCATGCGCGCCGTCGTCTGCCACCAGCAGCAGCTCCAGCTCACCGACGTCCCCGATCCCGTCCCCGGCCCCGGCCAGGTGCTCCTGAAGGTGCTCCGGTCCGGCATCTGCGGTTCCGACCTGCACGCCCGCGTGCACGGCGACGCGACCGCCGACATGGCCGGCGAGGTGGGGTACGACCACTTCATGCGATCCACGTCGTCGGTGGTCATGGGCCACGAGTTCGTCGGCGAGGTCGTCTCGTACGGCCCGCGCACCCACGGGCGCTGGAAGCCCGGGACGCGCGTCGTCGCGCTGCCGCTGCTGGAGACCGCCGACGGCCTGCACATGACCGGCCTGAGCGAGCACGCCCCGGGAGGCTACGCCGAGCAGATCCTCGTGTCCGAGGCCGTCACCTTCGAGGTGCCCGACGGCGTCGACGTCGAGCACGCCGCCACGACCGAGCCGCTCGCCGTGGCCTGGCACGCCGTGCGCAAGGGCCAGGTCGGCCGCAAGGACGTGGCCGTCGTCATCGGCTGCGGGCCCATCGGCCTCGCGGTCATCCTCATGCTCAAGGCCTCCGGCGTGCGGACCGTGGTGGCCAGCGACTTCTCCGCCGGACGCCGTGCGCTCGCCGAGCGCTGCGGCGCCGACGTGGTGGTCGACCCCGCCGTCGAGTCGCCGTGGGACCGCTTCGAGTCCGACAAGCGCTACCTCACGTCGGCCCCGGACTTCATGGACCTCGGCCTGAGCACCATGAAGAAGCTGCGCGCTGTCCCGTTCCTGCCCTGGCCCCGGGTGTTCCAGGCCGCCGAGAAGCTGGGTGCCCTGCCCACGGGACCGGTGGTGTTCGAGTGCGTGGGCGTCCCCGGGATCCTCGAGCAGATCATCACCGCGGCGCCGCTGCAGTCGCGCATCGTCGTCGTCGGCGTGTGCATGGAGCCCGACACCTTCCGCCCCTCGATGGCGATCAACAAGGAGGTCGAGCTGCGGTTCGCCTTCTGCTACGACCCGGCCGAGTTCCACGCCACGCTGCAGATGATCGCCGACGGCAAGGTCGACCCCTCACCCCTGATCACCGGGACGGTCGGGCTCGACGAGGTCGCGGACGCGTTCGGCTGGCTCGCCGACCCCGAGCAGCACGCGAAGATCCTCGTCGACCCGAGCCGCTAGGCGATCGTCGGTCGCTACGGCGCCTCAGTCGGCCGGGGCAGGGTGAACGGCACGCTGGGCGGCGCCCACTCCTCCTTGCCGAGCCGGGTCATGGGCGCCAGCAGGTCGAAGGCGGGGTGGCCCTCGACGAGCACGTGGTCGGCGACGCTGAACAGCAGCACCTCCGCCAGCACGAGGGTCGAGTCACCCAGCTCGGTCGTCGAGTGCAGGCGGCACTCGATCGCCGCGGGCGAGTCGCGGACCCGACGCGGCGTCACGAGCTCGCTCGGCTCCGTCTCCAGGCCCAGCGCCTCGGCCTCGTCGACACCGTGCTCGTAGGGCGCACTGCTGCCGTTGACCGCCTCGGTGAGCGGCTGGGTGGCCAGGTTGACCACCAGCTCCTTCGTCTCCAGGACGTTGCGCAGCGTGTCCTTGCGGCCCACGGAGGTGAACGCCAGGATCGGCGGGTTCGCGCACGCGACGGTGAAGAACGAGTGCGGGGCCAGGTTCCCCCGGCCCTCGCCGTCGACGGTGCTGATCCACGCGATCGGTCGGGGCACGACGAGCGCGGTCATGAGCGGGTAGGGCTGGACGCCCTCGTCACCGACCCGCAGGCTGGTGCGGTTCACCGGGCGATCGAGGCGACGTCGATGACGGCGCGGTAGCGCACCTTGCCGTCGACGACCTTGTCGTAGTAGTCGCCCACCTGGTCGGCGTCGATGACCTCGACGGTGGCGGTGATCCCGTGCTCGGCGCAGAAGTCGAGCATCTCCTGGGTCTGGGGGAGGCCGCCGACCATCGAGCCCTCGAGCGCACGGCGGAACGAGAGCAGCGAGAACGCGCCCATCTCCAGGCTCTCGGTCGGGGCGCCGAGGTTGACCATGCGGCCACCGCGGTCGAGCAGACCCAGGTACTGGTCGAGCGGGACGGCCGCGCCGACGGTGTTGAGGATGACGTCGAAGGAGCCGCGCAGCTTCCGCAGCGCACCCTTCTCCTCCGTGGCGACGTAGGCCTTGGCGCCGAACTCGAGGCCGTCGTCCTTCTTCGCGTCGGTGCGGCTGAGGACGGTCACGTCGGCACCGAGGGCGGCGGCGATCTTGACGGCCACGTGGCCGAGCCCGCCCATGCCGATCACGCCCACGCGGGTGCCCTCGGTGACACCGTGCCGCACGAGCGGCGCGTAGGTGGTGATGCCCGCGCACAGCAGCGGGGTGGTGGCGGCGAGGTCGACGCCGTCGGGGATCTTCACGGCGAAGTGGTCGCGCACGACGACCTGCTCGCTGTAGCCGCCGTACGTGATGGCGCCGTCGTAGTCCTTCGCGGAGTACGTCTGCACGACGCCGCGGCTGCAGAACTGCTCCTCGCCGTCGCGGCAGGCGTCGCAGTCGAGGCAGGAGTCCACGAAGCAGCCGACGCCCACGGTGTCGCCGACGGCGTGCGCGGTGACGTCGGAGCCGGTCTCCTCGACGGTGCCGATGATCTCGTGCCCGGGCGTCATGGGGAAGATCCCGCCGCCCCACTCGTCGCGGGCCTGGTGGATGTCGGAGTGGCAGATGCCGGCGTAGCGGATCTTGATCCGGACGTCGTTCGGCTTGAGGTCGCGGCGCTCGAGGTCGACGGTCTCGAACGGCTTCCCGGCCTCGGGGACGGACAGTGCGGCAACGGTGGTGGTCATGGAGTCCACGCTAGGCAGGCGCGGGAAGGTCCGCAGGGCGAGGGCACGTGAGATGACCGACGTACGCGGGCCGACGGTCGCCCAGAGGCCCGGCTCGGCGGTGCCGAAGTGTCGGCACGCCGCCCTACCGTGACGGCATGGACGCACCTGGGGGCGAACGCGCCGACCTGCTCGACTCGCTGCGCAAGCACCGGGCACTGTTCCTCGGTACCGTCACCGGGCTGTCCGACGAGCAGGCCCGCCTCACGCCCACGGCCAGCGAGCTGTGCCTCGGCGGGCTGGTCAAGCACGTGGCCGCCACGGAGGGGGAGTGGGCGCGCTTCGTGGTCGACGGCCCCGCGCCCCAGCCCGACGTCGACTGGGAGAGCATCGACTGGAGCGACCCGCCGCAGGCCGTGCTCGACCGGCAGGACGAGTTCCGACTGCTCGAGCACGAGACCCTGGCCGGCGTCGTCGCGCTCTACGAGCGCACGGCGCTCGCCACCGACGAGCTGGTCGCCTCCGTCGACCTCGACGCGCGGCAGCCCTTGCCCGACGCCCCGTGGTTCGAGGCGGGCGCGTCGTGGTCGGCACGCCGGGTGTTCCTGCACCTGGTCGCCGAGACCTCCCAGCACGCCGGTCACGCCGACGTCCTGCGCGAGAGCATCGACGGTCGCAGGTCGATGGGCTGACCGTGCTCGTCGGCGCCGCGGCACAGGGCGCCGCGGCTAGGCTTCGGGCATGTCGTCGCAGCTGACCGTCGCCGAGGCCGCCGGCCTGCTCGAGGTCTCGACGGCCGAGGTCCACCGGCTCATCGCCACCGGGCGTCTCGATCACCAGCTGGCCTGCTCCGGGCGGTGCGAGCTGCTCGTCAGCCACGAGTCGGTGGTCGCGGTGAGGAGCGCCCGACAGCCCGGCTGAGCCGCGACCTTCGGCCGAGGGGTCGAGCCTTTCGGCCGACGTGGCAGCCTCTGCCCGCGCCTAGCGTGCCGTCATGACTGATCCGTCCGTCACCGAGCTGCGCATGACCGACACCGACCGCGTGTGGACGTTCGTGCTGCTCGGGGGTGGCGGCGGGGCGCTGCTGCTCGTGCTGCCGTGGCTGCTGGACCTGGTCAGCGGGTTCCCCCTCGTGCCGTTCGAAGCGGTGGCGGAGTGGGTGGCCGGCTTCGACGAGCCCTGGGCGTGGGCGGCGCGGCTCGTCGTCGGCGGTCTGCTCGGCTCGGCGCTGGCGGCGTTCGCGATCGCCGACGAGCACCGGATCCTCCTGGGCGACGACCAGCTCGTCGTCGTGCACGGCGGCGACGAGCGCATCCTGCGCCGCGAGCAGGTCGTCGGCGTCCACCGCGACGGCAAGCGCCTCATGATCGACGGCGACCACGGTCGGGTGCTGTTCGACGAGACCCTCGAGGCGCCGCGGGACCAGGTGCGCGAGGCCTTCCTCGCGCACGCCTACCCGTGGGAGTCCGCGTAGCGCTGCCGATCGACCTCCCGATGTGCGAGGGTGCGAACGCCCTGGGTCACCGATCGCGGAGGAGCACGTACCGATGGCCGACTACGTCATCACCGGCGCGTCCGGGTTCATCGGCCGTTCCCTCGCGGAGCGACTGCGTGCCAGGGGCGACTCCGTGCGGGGCATGGACCTGCACGCCGATCCCGCGCACGACGTGGTCGCCGGCGACGTCACGGACCCGGAGTCGTGGAGCGACGTGATCACTCCGGGGGCGACGGTCGTGCACACGGCCGCGCTCGTCTCCAACCTGCCGACGCTGGAGGAGGCGTGGCGGGTCAACACGCTCGGCACGCGGCGGGTCCTCGACGCGGCGGTCTCGCGTGGGGCCGCGCGCGTCGTCTACCTGTCGTCGGTCCGCGCGTTCTCGGACCTCGGCTTCCCCGACGGCGTCACCGAGGACCATCCCCTGAGGCCTGACGGCAACCCGTACGTCGACACGCGCATCGCCGCGGAGCAGGCAGCGATGCAGGCGCACGCGGCCGGCGAGATCGACGTGACGGTCGTGCGCCCCGGCGACGTCTACGGCCCGGGATCGCGCCCGTGGACCCTGCTCCCCGTGCGGATGATCAAGGCCAACCGCTTCCTGCTTCCCGCGATGGGGCGGGGGATCTTCAGCCCGGTCTTCGTCGACGACCTGGTCTCGGGCCTGGTGCTGGCCGCCGACCGCGAGGAGGCGGCCGGCCAGGTGTTCACGCTCAGCGGCGGGGTGGGTGTCGAGTGCCGGGAGTTCTTCGGCCACTACTACCGGATGCTGGGCAGGCGGGGCCCCGTCGTGATGCCCACGGCTGCGGCCCTGGCGCTGGCGACCGCCGCGGCGGGGGTGAACCGGGTGCGTGGCGCCGACGACGAGACCAACACGACCGCGGTCCGCTACTTCTGCCGGACGGGCACGTACTCGATCGACAAGGCTCGGTCGATGCTCGGCTACGACCCCGCCGTCGACCTGGACGAGGGGATGCGTCGGACCGAGGTGTGGTTGCGCGACGTCGGCGAGCTCTGAGGAGCCCCCGACAGGCCCCGAATCGAGTGCACCGACGTGCCGAGCCCTGCAATTGCAGGGAAGTGGCACGCGGTCGAGACGTCAGGAGGGGGGCGGTTTGACCGGACCGGGGAGGGGTCTGTAATGTTCTTCTTGTTGCGCCGCTCGCCGGAGCACGAGGCCGAAAGGCCGCGTGATCGGAGCGCGCACAGCTTGTACCGAAACGGTCAACGCCAGGGCTTTCGCCCGGAGACGGACCGCTGACAACGGCAAGCTTCGGATGGAGACAGCAGCAGCATCGCTTCTCCGTCCACCAGGAAGCCTCTGACTGGCCCATCTCACGGTGTGGTCGTGACAGATGTGCGTCTGATCCTTGAGAACTCAACAGTGTGCCAAAAGTCGACGAGATAATCA
>NZ_JAVTJF010000013.1:0-135057 GCF_031843905.1 Aeromicrobium sp. WCS2018Hpa-31
CGCAGCCCCACCCCACCGAGGAGCCACGCCGACGCAGCCCCACCCCACCGAGGAGCCACACCGGCGCCCCCACCCCCGCAGCAGCGGACCCCCACCCAGACGCGGAACCACAGCAGCACAGGCCGTACCCCCGCCGACCACCTACCCTTTTCCCATGACTGCAGTGAGAGCTCTCTGATGGCCGGCGGACTCGTCGCGCTCCTCGACGACGTCGCCGCCCTGGCGCGGCTGGCTGCCGCGTCCATCGACGACGTCGGTGCCGCGGCGGGGCGCGCCAGCGCGAAGGCCGCCGGTGTGGTCGTCGACGACACCGCCGTCACCCCGCGCTACGTGCACGGGCTCGACCCGAAGCGCGAGCTGGCGGTCATCGGCCGGATCGCGAAGGGGTCGCTGCGCAACAAGCTGCTCGTCATCCTCCCCGCGGCGCTGCTGCTCAGCCAGTTCGCGCCGTGGCTGCTCACGCCGATCCTCATGCTGGGCGGCACGTACCTGTGCTTCGAGGGCGCCGAGAAGCTCTGGGAGAAGGTCTCCGGTCACCACCCGCCCGAGGAGCCGTCGTCGTCCCAGGGCGAGGACCAGGAGGCCACGGTGGTCTCCAACGCCGTGCGCACCGACTTCATCCTGTCGGCCGAGATCATGGTGATCGCGCTCAACGAGGTCGCCGAGGAGGCGTTCGTCTCCCGTGCGGTCATCCTGGTCGTGGTGGCCATCGGCATCACGGCGCTCGTCTACGGCGTGGTCGCGCTCATCGTGAAGATGGACGACGTCGGCCTCGCCCTCACCGAGCGCACCTCGAGCGTGGCGCAGAAGGTCGGCCGCGGTCTGGTCAAGGCCATGCCCAAGGTCCTCGCCACGCTCGCCACGGTGGGCGTCGTCGCCATGCTCTGGGTCGGCGGGCACATCCTGCTCGTCGGCACCGACGACCTCGGCTGGCACGCCCTCTACGACCTCGTGCACCACGCCGAGGAGGCCGTGCACGACGCCGTCTCCGGCGGCCTCGGTTCCGTGCTGGCGTGGCTCACCAACACCTTCTTCTCCGCGGTCATCGGCCTCGTCGTCGGTGCCGTGGTGGTGGCGGTGCTGCACCTCGTACCGCGCCGGCGCGGCGCGGCCGCCCACTGACACGAGGGTCATGCCTCGGCCCGACGGCCGTGGTCACGTGCGGCGTTCCCGACCGCTAGGGTCCTGAGTGGGAAGAACACTCAACAATCGGGAGACACCATGACCATCCGTCGCGCGGGCATCGCCGCCGTCGCCACCATCGCGCTGCTGGGCCTGAGCGCCTGCGGCTCCGACGAGCCCGAGAGCGAGCCGACGTCGGCCGCCTCCGAACCGAGCGAGGAGGCCACGGAGGACGCCCCGGCGGCCACCGAGGGCTCACCGGCCTGGGCCAAGCCGTTCACCACCCCGGGCGAGAAGATCGCCACCGTCGAGGCGGGCGACGTGACCGTCGACGTCTACCAGGTGGGCACCGCCAAGGCCACCAAGACCGGCAACTTCGTCGACCCCGAGAAGAACGAGCCGATCATCGACGAGGGCGACGAGATCGTCTTCGTCAACTACGTGGTGACCAACAACGGCGATCCGATCGACCTGGGCTCCTCGCTGGTCGACGTCGAGTCGCGCTACGTCGACTGGCCGTACCTGCAGGGCATGGACGGCATCACCGACAGCGCGCTCTACGAGGAGCAGGACGTGCAGACGCTGGGCGTGTCCGAGATCGCCGACCCCGCCGTGTACACGCTCGGCAAGGGCGAGACCTTCGCCTACGGCGAGAACTTCCGCTACGAGAAGGGCACCGAGCTCGAGATCGAGGTGCGCTACACGCCGGTCGACGCCGAGGGCGAGCTCCTGCACGACGACCGCGTCGAGGGTGAGGGCAAGGGCACCATCTCCTGATCCCTCCACCCACCATGGGAATCCCCCGCTCACCTCGGAGGGCATCCGAGGGTGAGTGGCAGAGAACCGTGGTGAGCTCGCGATTCCCATCAGGTGATGGGAATCGCGAGGCCGATGGGAACGACGAAGGGGCCCGGACCGCCATGGTCCGGGCCCCTTCGCGTCAGGTCACTGCAGGCTGAAGCACGGCTTGGAGAAGTCGTAGCCCTCCGCCGTGGGACCCGTGGTGAGGTCCTGCTCGAGCGACACGCCCGTGGGGGCGTCCTTGTCGACCTTGCTGATGACGCTCGATCGGAACGCCGACTCCGCGGGCTCGCCCGTGTTCTTGCCGGCCTCGTTGGGCAGCATGCCCTCGTAGTCGACCTCCTCGAGCGACTTCGCGGCCTCGACGAGGCTCTCGCGGGTGATGCCACCGTCCTCGTCGGCCTGCTTCAGGGCTGCGAGGAGCGGGTAGCTCCAGGCCCAGCCGGCCGTGTAGCCGTCGCTCGGCGTCACGTCGCCCAGGGCCTCGCGCATGGCCTCGTGGCCCGGGGTGTCGGTGCCGAACGGACCCCACGGGCCCGCCTGGAAGTACAGCGCCTCGATGGCCGGAGCGGCCGCGGACTGCAGCAGCGCCGGGTTCCAGGTGGGGCTGGAGCCGACGACGGTCCCGTCGAAGCCCTCGGCCGCAGCACCGCCGACGATCGCAGCCATCTCGGCCGGACCGGTCGAGATCACCAGGAGGTCGGGATCCTCACGGAGCACCGACGCGACCGTCTCGGCCTGCTGGTCCTGGCCGGGCGGTGCCTTGATCTCGACGTACTCGAGGTCGTTGGCCTCGGCCGCGGCCTTGACGCCGGCTGCGGCGTCTCCGCCGTAGTCGTTGTCGTAGCCGACGGCGGCGATCTTGCCCGCGACGTCGCGGTTCTCGACGGCCCAGTCGACGCCGTTCATGGCCTCGAAGCAGTAGTTGGCGCCGCTCTCCAGGATCTGGTCCTCGAACTCCCAGGCCGAGTTCCACGAGGCCGGCACGCCGATCACGTCGTCGGCCTTCATGTCCTCCAGGATCGCGAGGGTCTGCGACGAGCCGAGCGTCTGGCCCAGCGCCAGGATGTCCTTGCGGATCTCCTGGTACTTGCGGTTGTGGATCTCGGGGTTGTACTCGGCGTCCTGGACGTACTTGGTCACGTCCACGTCGTAGCCGCCGACGCCGCCGTCCTCGTTGACCTTCTGCCAGAACGCCTTCTGCGCGTCCGTGATGGGCACGGCGAGCGGGGCGAACGGGCCCTTGGTGAGGTCGGAGATCACGCCCAGGTAGATGCAGCCGTTGTCGTCGTTCACGGCCTGCGGGCAGGCCTCGTCGGTGATGCCGTCGGCGGCCGAGTCGCTGCCGCCGGAGCTGCGGCAACCGGTGAGCACGAGTGCCGCCACCGCGGCACCGACGCCGGCGCGCAGCAGGTGTCGAGAGATTCTCATGACGTTCCTTTCGAGGGTGGCGAGGCGCGTCGTGCGACCTCGTTCGGGGGATTCCCGCAGGTGCGGGGGACCGACATCAGTAGGAGAAGGGCCACCCCTTCCAGTAGTTCCGCACCCGCATCCAGATGCCGAAGAGGCCGCGGGGCTCGAACACGAGGAAGAAGACGATGAGGGCGCCGTAGATGATCGCCTCGAGCTGGAAGACCGTCAGCAGGCCGCCGCCGACGGCGCTCGTGCTGATCAGCGGCACGTAGTGGGCGATCTCAGTGGAGATCCGCGGCAGCAGCGCGATGAACATCGCGCCCATGATCGAGCCGCTGATCGTCGCCACGCCGCCGATGAGGATCATCGCGAGGTACTGGATGCTCAGCAGCAGGCTGAAGGCCCCGGGCTCGAAGACGCCGACCACGGCGAAGTAGAGGGCGCCCGTGACGCCGGCGAAGAACGAGCTCATCGCGAACGCCATGACCTTGTACTTCGTGAGTGCCACCCCGATGACGGCCGCAGCGACGTCGCGGTCGCGGATGGCACCGAACGCGCGACCCACGCCCGAGCGGGCGATGTTGCGGCCGATGATCGCGAACACGATGAGGAACACGAGCCCGAGGAAGAACTGCTTCTGCTCGCGCGACATCTCCATGCCGAGCAGCGGCCCGGCCTGGGCGAAGTCGATGCCGAACAGCTCCAGCTCGGCGCCACGTCGGCCCACGCCGGCGCCGCCGGTGATGTCGCGGGCGTTGCGGAACACGTGGTCGCCGATGAAGACGATCCCGAGCGTCACGATGGCCAGGTAGAGGCCGCGCAGCCGCACCGCGATGGGCCCGACGACCAGCCCGGCCACGGCGGCGACGACGCCGGCGGCCGGCAGCCAGATCCACATCGGCAGCCCGTAGCCGAGCACCGGTCCGTCGGGGTTCCCTCCCAGCACGGCGCCCGTGTAGGCACCCAGGCCGATGAAGAACGCGTGCCCGAGCGAGACCTGTCCGGCATACCCGGTCACGAGGTTCAGCCCGATGGCGCCGACCGCGGAGATCATGCCGAGCGCCAGCACCTGCAGCAGGTCGTCGGCGACCAGGAACGGCAGCAGGAACGAGAGCACCAGGATGACGACGAGCGAGCGTCGCTTGCCGGGCGTGTTGACGAGCGCGATGTCCTGCGCGTAGTCGGTGCGCGCGAGCGGACGGCTGCGCAGGCCGCCGCGTCGGAACGGGGACGTGATGCTCATACCCGCTCCACCTCCTTGGTGCCGTAGAGCCCGTACGGTCTGACCAGCAGCACCACGAACATGAGGGCGTAGGGGACGACGAGGGCGAAGTTGGTGCCCAGCCACGGTGCGTACTCCGGCTGGTAGGTGGCGGTGATCGCCTCGACGATCCCGACCGCGAGCCCACCGATCACGGCACCCTGCACGCTGTCGAGGCCGCCGATGATGATCGCCGGCAGCGCCTTGAGCGCGATCGTCCAGCTGGTCTGCTCGATGCCCGCCGCGCCGGCGGCCACGAAGGTCCCGGCGATGGCGGCGAGGCCACCGGCGATGCCCCAGGCGATCGCGAAGATCGTGCCCACGCGGATGCCCTGGGCGAGGGCCGTCTCCTGGTCGATCGCCGTGGCCCGCATGGCCAGGCCGGTGCGGGTGGCGCGGAAGAAGACGACGAGGCCCACGACGCACAGCGCCGTGACCGCGATCAGCCCGATCCGCTGGTAGGAGATCGACAGCCCGAACAGCTCCAGCCGTTCGCTGCCGCTGGGGTAGGTGACGATCTTGGGCTGGGCGCCGATGTAGCGGTTGGCCACGATGCGCAGCACGATGTCGATGCCGATCGTGATGATCGCCAGCGTGAAGACCGGCTTGCCCACCATGGGGCGCAGGGCCACGCGCTCGACCAGCATGCCGACGAGCGCGCCGCAGGCGATGCCGAGGAGCATGCCGATCCAGAACGGCAGGCCGAACTCGACCGTGAAGTGGTAGGTGAACAGACCACCGATGATCATGAGCGCCGGCTGGGCGAAGCTGATGACCTTCGTGGCCTTGTAGATCATGACGTAGCCCAGCGCCAGGAGGGCGTAGATCGCACCCTGGCCCACACCGTTCAGCACGGCCTGCAGGAACTCGGTCATGCGCGGCTCCGGTCAGTTGCGTACAGCTGGTCGATGAGGTCCTCGAACTGGGCCGTCACGGCCGAGCGGCGCACCTTCTGCGTGGCCGTCAGCTCGCCGTCGTCGTGGTCGAGCTCCTTCGGCAGCAGCGCGAAGGCCTTGATCGTCTCGACGCTGGCGAACTTGGTGTTGGTCTCGTCGACGACCTTCTGCACGAGGGCGCGGACCTCCGGCTTCTGGCTGAGGTCGCGGTACGTGGTGAACGGCATCTTCTGGCGCTGCGCCCAGTCGCCCACGGTGTCGAGCTCGATGCCGATGAGGGCGGTCAGGTACTTGCGCCGGTCGCCGATGACGATGGCCTCCTTGACGTACGGCGACGCCTTGAGGCTGTTCTCGATCTCGCTCGGGGCGATGTTCTTGCCGCCCGCGGTGATGATGATGTCCTTCAGCCGGTCGGTGATGCGCACGTACGTGCCGTCGACCCACTCGCCGACGTCACCCGTGTGCAGCCAGCCGTCGGCGTCGACCGTGGAGGCCGTGGCCTCGGGGTTGTTCCAGTACCCGGCGAAGGTGCCCTCGTGCCGGGTGAGGATCTCGCCGGTCTCGTCGTCGATGCGCAGCTCGATGCCGTCCTGCGGCTCGCCGACGGTGCCGAGCAGGACCCGGCCGCGGCGGTTGGCGGTGGCGATCGCACTGTTCTCGGTCATGCCGTACACCTCGTGCATCGGCAGGCCCAGGCCCATGAAGAACTCCAGCACCTCGGGGGCGATGGGCGCGGCGCCGGACGCGGCGTACCGCACCTTCGACAGCCCGAGCCGCTCGCGCAGCGCACGGTAGAGGAAGACCCAGCCGACGGAGTAGGCCACGCGGGTGGCCAGGGTGTGCCGGCCGCGGTTGGCCACGAGGGTGCGGCCGATCCAGCGCGAGACCCTCATCCAGAGCGCGAAGTTGGCGCGCTTGAGCCGCGAGGCGCCCGACATCCGGATCTGCACGCCGGCCACCAGCTTCTCCCAGATGCGGGGGACGCCGAACAGCAGCGTCGGCTGGATCTCGCGCAGCGCCACCTGCACCGTGTCGATCGACTCGGCGAAGTTCATCTGCACGCCCGACGCAGCGCTCGTCCACACCGTGAACAGGCGCTCCGCCACGTGGCACAGGGGCAGGTACGAGACCGCGAGGTCCTTCTCGTTCGCGGCGGGGTCGATGAGCGCGTCGGTGCGCAGCCGCTCCACGACCCAGGCGATGTTGCCGGTCGAGAGCATGGCGCCCTTCGGCGGACCCGTGGTGCCCGACGTGTAGACGAGGGTGGCGAGGTCGTCGGGCTGTGCGGCGTCGACGAGCGACTCGACCGCGCCCGGGTGCTCCTGCGCGTGCGCACGGCCCGCGGCCATGAAGTCGTCCCACGAGACGAGTCGTCGGTCGTCGTAGCGGCCCCGGATGCCGCGCGGGTCGAGGTACACGATCGTCCGCAGCTCGGGCAGGTCCTCGATCACCCCGAGCGCCTTGTCGAGCTGCTCCTGGTCCTCGGCGATGAGCAGCGACGAGCCGGAGTCGCGCAGCACGTGCAGCACCTCGGGCGCCGGGTTCGTCGTGTACAGGCCCACCGTGGCCGCGCGGACCGCGGTGATGCCGACGTCGCAGAACAACCACTCGGGCCGGTTCTCGCTGTGCACGGCCACGCGGTCGCCGACCTGCACGCCGGCGGCGAGGAGGGCGTGTCCCACGAGCACCGACTGCTCCCAGTAGTCGGCCCAGGTGATCTCCTCCCAGAGACCGAGGTTCTTCTCACGCATCGCGACGGCGTCGGGGCCGGTGACGGAGCGTTCGCGCACGGCCTGCGCCAGCGTCGGGCGGCTCATCGCTGCTCTCCTGTGCTCAAGTCGGTGCTGGCCTCGGACGGGGCGTCGTCGGACAGGGGGGTGTCGTCGCCGACGCCCAGGTAGGCGGCGATCACGCCCGGGTGGTCCTGCACCTCGGCGGGCGTGCCCGTGGTGATCGGCTTGCCGAAGTCCATGGCCATCACCCGGTCGGCCAGGTCCATGACCAGGCCCATGTCGTGCTCGACGAGGATCATGGCGATGCCGAGCTCGCTCGCGACGTCGAGGATGAACCGGGCCATGTCCTCGGTCTCCTCGCCGTTCATGCCGGCGACCGGCTCGTCCAGCAGCAGGAGCTTGGGGTCCATGGCCAGGGCGCGGCCGAGCTCGATGCGCTTCTGTACGCCGTACGGCAGCATCCCGACGGGCAGCTGGCGGTAGGCCTCGATCTCGAGGAAGTCGATGATCTCCTCGACCTCGCGGCGGTTGCGCACCTCGGCCTTGCGGGCGCGGCCGAGCCAGGCGAGCGCCGACGGCCAGCCGTAGCCGAGCGCGTGGTGGCGCCCGAGCATGAGGTTGTCGACGACGTCGAGGTTGGCGAACAGCTCGATGTTCTGGAACGTGCGCGCCATGCCCATCGCGGCGATCGCGTGCGGCTTGGAGCCGAGGATCTCCTGCCCGAGGAACGTGACCGACCCCTTCTGGGGTCGGTACACGCCCGAGAGCACGTTGAAGATCGACGTCTTGCCGGCGCCGTTGGGGCCGATCACGGCGAACAGCTCGCCGTGGTGCACGTCGAGGTCGACGCCCTGCAGCGCCTTGACCCCGGCGAACGCCAGCTCGACGCCGCGCAGGCTGACGACCGGCTCGGCCGTGGCGCCGGCGTCGGGGCGGGGCGTGGGTTCGGTGAGCGAGTGGGTCACGAGAGCCACCTCTTGCGTCGCTTGTAGTGCTTGACCTCGCGGTAGGAGGTCGCGAGCTCTCCGCGCCCCAGGTAGAAGTCGCGGATGTCGTCGTCGGCGAGCAGCTCGGCGGCCGGCTTGTCCATGACGACCTTGCCGTGCTCGAGCACGTACCCGTGGCTCGCGATCGACAGCGCCATGGTGGCGTTCTGCTCCACGAGCAGCACGGTCGTGCCGCGTCGGTTGATCTCGACCACGATGTCCTTGATCTGCTGCACGATGCGCGGGGCGAGGCCCAGGCTCGGCTCGTCGAGGAGCAGGTAGTCGGGCTTGGCCACGAGAGCACGGCCCATGGCCAGCATCTGCTGCTCGCCGCCGGACAGGTAGCCGGCGATGTTGCGTCGGCGTTCGCGCAGCACCGGGAACAGCTCGTAGACCTCCTCGACGGCGTCGTTCAGGCTGCCCTTGCGGGTGTGACCGCCGACCTTGAGGTTCTCCTCGACGCTGAACTCCGAGAAGACCCGGCGTCCTTCGAGGACCTGCCCGAGGCCCGCCGCCACGATCTTCGGCGCGGTGAGCGTGTGCAGGGGGACGTCGTCGAGCGTGACCTGGCCCTTCGTGATGGCGCCGTCGTGCACGTCGAGCAGCCCGGAGAGTGCGCGCAGGAGCGTCGTCTTGCCGGCGCCGTTGGCTCCGAGCAGGGCGACGATGCTGCCGCGGGGCACCTGCAGGCTCACGCCACGCAGCACGAGGACGACGTCGTTGTAGACGACTTCCAGGTTCTTGACCGCCAGCACAGGTTCCCTCTCGTCGGCTGCGGGGTTGCGGCGAACCTAGGCCATGACGTGGGTCACAAGCAATATGCACCTGGTGTGAATGTTCACTCGGGGTGCATGATGGTTGCGTGAGTCGACCAGAGGCGTCGCCGCTCCCGGAGCGGGAGCAGCGGGACGGACGGGTGGCGCGCGGCAACCGGACCCGTCGGGCCATCGTCGAGGCGCACGCGGAGCTGATCCGCGGAGGCGACCTGCTGCCCACCGCGGCCCAGGTGGCGGAGCGCGCCGGTGTCTCGGTGCGCACGCTGTGGGGTTCCTTCGGCGACATGGAGGGGCTGCTCCAGGCCACGACCGGCTACTGGTTCGAGCAGGACTCGGCCCTGCGCGGCGAGGTCGACCCGTCGGCCCCGCTGCCCGAGCGCATCGAGCGCTTCTGCGCCGAGCGGGCACGTCGGCTCGAGAACATCTCGCCCGCAGCCCGCGCAGCGCAGCTGAAGGAGCCGTTCTCGCCGACGTTGCGCTCGAGCCGGCTCGGTCACGTGGAACGGGTGGTGCACGACATCGAGCAGGCCTTCGCCGGTGAGCTCGACGTCTGCTCCGACCCTGCGGCCCTGCTCGACGCCCTCGTCGCGGCGACGTCGTGGAACGCCTGGTCCCTCCTGCGCGACGACCTCGACCGCTCCGTCGCCGCCGCCCACGCCGCCATGCTCCACACCGTCCGCGCCCTCCTCTCCTCCTCTCCTCCCCCTGACCCCACCCGCCCCGACTCGTCAGAGGTAGGTGGCGCACCTGTCCGACTGGTCAGAGGTAGGTGACGCACCTGATGGGTCCGCTGAAAGGTGCGAGACCTACCGCCGCGGAGCGACCGGCGTCCACACGGTGAAGTCGGGCGCGGCGGCCATCGCCTCGCGAGGCGTGCGGTTCAACGCCTGGAACGCGACGCCGAACCTGGGCGACGGTCCCGAGTACCCGCCCGCGACGAGGGCCTCATGCACCCGACGTACCACCGTGCGGGGCGTCGCCTTCAGCTCGCGTGTGATCTGGCGGTACTCGATGTCCGCCGAGCGGTACAGCTGGTACCGGTCGATGTCGGCGACGTACTGACCGCGGTGGGTCTGGTGCTGACTTCCCTCGTACTCGGAGGCGACGCGGAACAACCGCCACCACCAGTCCGGAGTGAGCAGGGTGCCGGCGACATCGACCGGCACGTTCACCTCAGGCCGCGGCAGCCCGGCCGCCTGGAAGTAGAGCCGGACATGGCTCTCAGGGACCGATCGGGAGCGGCCGTCGAGGAGTCGTGCGACCCACCGCGCCTGCTCCGCTCCGTCGCGCCAGGGCTCGTCGTGGCAGAGGCGCGCGAGGACCTCGGGGCTCAGGAGGCCTTGCTTGATCAGCCAGTCCCCGGCGGCCACCGCATCGAGGACCGTGAACCAACGGCACACCTCGACGAACACGGCTTCGGGACTGACGGCGACGTCGTCGTGCGCAGGCATGACGTCGCTGCGGTGCAGGAACACCTCGGGGCAGTCGCGATGCAGGTCGCGACCCACGACCATCTGCAGCGGTCGGTGCGGGCCGAGGTCGAGTCCCAGCTGCTGCAGCCGGGTGGCGCCGGTGAAGCGCGCGTCGGCGGGCGCGTACTTGCGGGCCGCCACCCACCAGCGTTCCTCGGTCATCTCGAGGTCGGCAGGTGCCCAGATCGACGGAAGGAGTCGACGGTAGGCCTTGCCCGCGAGGCGTCGGTGCGAGACGCCGAGCGCGAGCGCTTCGCGGACGTGGAACGGCTCTTGTGCGAGCGGGGCGGGGATCTGTGCGCGCGGGGGCATGTCGCCATCCCAGCGCTAGACCGGCGGACAGGGAATGTCTCGCCGGAACCCTGTGGACGAGTACCGGAGTCGGGCGAGAGCGGGTGGGGAAGACGCACGCGCTGGAGGTAGGTCTCGAACCTCTCAGTGAGCCCATCAGGTGCGAGGCCTACCTCCGGCGGCGTCGTCAGGTGCGTCACCTACCTCTGACCAGTCATCGCCGGGGGGAGGGGGCGGGAGGGGCCCGGATAGGCTGGCGGGGTGATCGACGCCAGGCTGTTGCGAGACGACCCCGAGGCCATCCGAGAGGCGCAGCGACGCCGTGGGGAGGACCCGTCGATCGTCGACGCGCTGGTCGAGGCCGACGAGCGCCGACGCTCCACGATCGCCGCGTTCGAGGCGCTGCGCAGCGAGCAGAAGTCGATGGGCAAGCAGGTCGCGCAGGCCCAGGGCGACGAGAAGCAGCAGCTGCTCACGCGCACCAAGGAGCTGAGCGCCCAGGTCAAGGCCGCCGACGCCGAGCAGACCGCGGCCGGCGAGGCCTTCACCGCACTGCTCAAGGCCCTGCCCAACCCCGCGCCCGACGCCCCACCCGGAGGCGAGGACGACTTCGTGCTCCTCGAGGAGGTCGGCACGCCCCGCGACTTCGCGGCCGAGGGCTTCGAGCCGAAGGACCACCTCGAGCTCGGCCAGCTGCTCGGCGCCATCGACGTCGAGCGCGGCGCGAAGGTCAGCGGCTCACGCTTCTACTTCCTCACCGGCGTCGGCGCGCAGCTGGAGCTGGCGCTCACCCAGCTGGCCATGCAGAAGGCCGCCGCGTGGGGCTTCACGCCGATGATCCCGCCGGCGCTCGTCAAGCCGCGCGCCATGGAGGGCACGGGCTTCCTCGGACAGGCCGCGGCCGACGTCTACCACCTCGAGAAGGACGACCTGTACCTCGTGGGCACGTCGGAGGTGCCGCTCGCGGCGTACCACTCCGACGAGATCCTCGACGGCCCGAAGAAGTACGTCGCGTTCAGCCCGTGCTTCCGCCGCGAGGCCGGCTCGCACGGCAAGGACACCCGCGGCATCGTGCGCGTGCACTGGTTCGACAAGGTCGAGATGTTCGTCTGCACGTCGCTGGAGGAGTCCTATGCCCAGCACGAGCAGATCCTCGCCTTCGAGAAGGAGTGGCTCGACCTGCTCGAGCTTCCGTACCGGGTCATCGACGTCGCCGCGGGCGACCTCGGCCTCTCCGCGGTGCGCAAGTTCGACTGCGAGGCGTGGATCCCCACCCAGGGCAAGTACCGCGAGGTCAGCTCCGCGTCGAACTGCACCCAGTTCCAGGCCCGCCGCCTCGACATCCGCAATCGGCTCGACGACGGCGGCACCGAACCCACCGCCACGCTGAACGGCACGCTGTGCGCCATGCCGCGCATCATCGTCGCCCTGCTCGAGAACGGCCAGCAGGCCGACGGGTCGGTCCGCCTGCCCGCGGCCCTGCACCCGTTCCTCGGCGAGGTCCTGGAGCCGGTCGCGAAGGCGGGCGCATGACCTGGCGGCCGAAGCTCGTCGCGCTCGACGTCGACGGCACCCTGGTCGACTGGGAGAACCGGATGACCGACGTGGTCCGCGACGCCGTGCACGCCCTGAAGGACACCGGCGTGCACGTGGTCATCTCCACCGGTCGTGCCATCCCCGGGGTGATCGACGCCGCCGAGAACCTGCGGCTCGACGACGGCATCGCCGTGGCCAGCAACGGCGCCGTGGTGCACACCTACAGCCCGGTCGACGTGATCCACACGGTCACGTTCGATGCCAGCGAGGCCGTCCGCCGGGTGCTCGAGCACGTGCCCGACGCGCTCGTGGCGGTCGAGGAGGTCGGCACCGGATACCGGATCAGCGCGCCGTTCCCGGAGTGGGAGATCAGTGGCGACGTGAAGATCCAGGACGTCGACGAGCTGGTGGCCGAGCCGGTCACGCGTGTCATCATCCGCGCACCGGAGCACGACGTCGAGGAGTTCGGCGCGCTCGTGCACGGGCTGGGCCTCAACGAGGTCAACTACAACATCGGCTACACGGCCTGGCTCGACATCGCCCCCGAGGGCGTCTCGAAGGCCTCCGGCCTGGAGGTCGTGTGCGCGCGGCTGGGGGTCGACCAGGCCGACGTGCTGGCCGTGGGCGACGGCATGAACGACTACGACATGCTCCGCTGGGCGGGTCGCGGCGTGGCCATGGGCCAGGGCTCGGACGAGCTGAAGGCCGTCGCCGACGACGTCACGGGCAGCGTGGTCGACGACGGTCTCGCCGACGAGCTGCGTCGCTGGCTCTGACCCGCGGTCCGGCGGGCGGTAGGTCTCGCACCTCACCGGCGTCGGATTCGGTGCGTCACCAACCTCTGACGGCCCGATCAGGTGCGTCACCTACCTCTGCCGAGGAGAGGCGGGTCAGGCGAGCTGGCTGGACTCCAGGGAGTCGAAGGCGTCGAGGACCTCGTCGACCGACGGGATGCGTCGGGGCAGGTCGGCCACGGCGGCCAGCGCCGACGCCTGCTGCTCGGCCTCGGCCCGGGCACGCCGCAGGTGTCTCTTGATGGTCGACGTGGAGCAGCCGAGCCGCTCGGCGAGCTGCTGGCACGTGTCCTTCGGGTGCGCGCTGCGCGCCGCCAGGACGGCCTCGTGGCTCACGGGACCGGCGCCGAGCCGGGCCGGGCCGTACGAGCCTGACTGGTTGGCGTCGACGACGATGCCGAGGCTGTCGCGGATGCTTGCGCGGTCGGCCTCGGTCGTGCAGGCGACGAAGCCCGACACGTCGACCTCGACGACCGCCCGGTACAGGCAGTCGACGAGCATGGGGCATCCCGCGCACCGGCGGTGGGCCTGCGCCAGGATCTCCCCCAGGCCGACGCGCGATGCGGCGTCGAGCTCGTGGGCTCCTGCGTACAGGCGTTCGTCGCGGAACACCGGCTCACGCGTGCACGGGGGTGCCGCGGTGTCGGTCACGATGGTCATGGGTCCCTCTCCCGGTCGCATCCTTTCGCGTCACACTAGAGGTACATCCCGCCCGCAGGGCCGTTTTGTGCCGACTCAGTACTTTGGTCACTTTCTGGACCGTTTGACGGCGGCAGGGCGAGCCTCATGTTCTGGAACTGCGCCTGTGCCTGCACCTGCTGGGCGTACAGCGCGGCCTGGATGCCGTGGAACAGTCCCTCGAGCCAGCCCACGAGCTGGGCCTGGGCGATGCGCAGCTCGGCGTCGGACGGCGACTCGTCCTCGAACGGCAGGCTCAGGCGCTGCAGCTCGGCCACCAGCTCGGGGGCGAGACCGTCCTCGAGCTCCTTGACGGACTGGCGGTGGATCTCGCGCAGCCGGGTGCGGCTGGCGTCGTCGAGCGGTGCGGCCTTCACCTCGTCGAGGAGCTGGCGGATCATGCCGCCGATACGCATGACCTTGGCCGGCTGCTCCACGAGATCACCCAGCGGGGTCCCACGCTGGGCCGTCTCCGGGGTCGCGGCGCCGGGGGCCTCGACGGGGGTGCCGTCGGGGCCGATGACCTGCGGCGACGGCGTCGACAGCTGCGTCGACCGGTGGGGCTCGGACTCGGGTTCACTCATGCGTCCAGCCTATGAGAGACCGCCCACACCGGCCCGCCACGGTTTGAAACCGGCTCGCGGGGCTGGTTCAGTCGTGCGGATGAGCACCACGAGCGAGGTCAGGAACGGGTCGACGTCGACCCCCGCGCGACGCCGCGACCCGCGGCTCGACGTGCTCAAGGGCGTGCTCATCTGCGGGGTCGTCCTGGGCCACTTCCTCGAGACGTCCGGCGGACAGGCACCCGACGGCCTGTACTCGGGCTGGTCGAGCGAGCCGCAGCGCGCCGTCCTCACCGCCCTCTACGTCGTCCACATGCCGTTGTTCGTGCTGCTGGCGGGCGTCACCGCCAGCACCCGACGTCGCGCCCACCGCATCGCCCAGATGGTGGGGCTGTACCTCGTGCTCCAGGTCGCGCTCCTGACCCTGCGGGGCGCGGACGCCACCCCCGAGACGCTCGTGCACCCGGTGTACGGCATGTGGTTCCTGCTGGCGATGGCGTGGTGGCTGGCCGCCCTGCCGCTCGTGAAGCGTCTCGGGCGCGCGGCGCTGCCGGTCGCCACGCTCGTCTCCCTGGTGGCCGTCACGGCACCCGTGGCCGACACCGACGTCGTGGCCTGGGCGCGCGCGGCCTGCTACCTGCCCTTCTTCGTCGCGGGCCACCTCTACGGCCCGGCGCTGCTCCGCCGGACCGCCGACGTGGGCAGCGCGCTCGTCGGACCCGCCGTGCTGGTGCTCGGCGGAGTCACGAGCGCCGTGCTGGTCTGGGGCGTCGACCCTCGCTGGTACCGCGGGGCCGACACGGCCGGCTCCATGCACGACTCGCCGGCCGTCGCCCTCGCCGTGCGTGTCGTCTGCTTCGCGGCCGCGGTCGTGTGCTCCCTCGCCCTGCTCGCGCTCGTCCCGCGGCGTCAGCGGGTGGCCGAGGTGCTCGGACGCCGCAGCCTCGCGATCTACGCGCTGCACGTGCCGTTCGTGTTCGCGGCGCAGTGGTGGTTCGAGGGCCGCGGCATCGACGCGTGGCCGGCGTCGGCGATCGCGGTGCTCATGACGGTCGCGTCGCTCGCGCTGCTCGCGCACCCGGCGTTCGACACCGGTCTGCGTCGGGTGGGCGAGCGCATGGCCGACGTCATCGTCTCGACGGTGCGGGCGTCGGCCGGGGCGTCCCGCGCGACGGCGCTGCAGGGTCCGGCCGACGACGCCGACCTGCGCCACCACCCGCACCGCCAGCCCTCGGGCCCGCAGCAGCTGATCCTCTGACGGCTCAGACGGTCAGCAGCACCTTGCCGGTGTGGCTGGAGTCCTCGAGCACCTGGTGGGCGTCGCGCACCTGGTCGAGGGGCATCCGGGCGTGCACGATCGGGCGCACGGTGCCGTCGGCCACCAGCGGCCAGACCTGGGCCACCATCGCCGACACGATCGCCGCCTTCTCCTGGGTGGGACGGGCGCGCAGCGACGTGGCCATGACCGCGGCACGCTTCATGAGCAGCCGGTTGAGGTTCAGCTCGCCCTTCACGCCGCCCTGCAGGCCGATGACGACCAGCCGGCCGGCGGTGTTGAGGGCGCGCACGTTCTGGTCGAGGTACTTGGCGCCGACGATGTCGAGGATGACGTCGGCCTTGAGCCCGGCCTCGTCGAGCGCGTCGACGAAGTCGGTCTCGCGGTAGTTGATGGCGAGGTCGGCCCCCAGCTCGCGGCAGAACGCGGCCTTCTCGTCGCTGCCGACGGTGACGACGACACGTGCCCCGAAGGCCTTGGCCAGCTGGATGGCCATGGTGCCGATGCCGCTGGCGCCGCCGTGCACGAGGAGCGTCTCGCCGTGCTGGAGCTTGGCCATCATGAACACGTTCGACCACACGGTGGCCGCGACCTCCATGAGTCCGGCGGCGTCGACCAGGTCGACCCCGCGCGGTGCGACGGCCACCTGGCCGGCCGGCACGGCCACGTACTCGGCGTAGCCGCCGCCGGAGAGCAGCGCCACCACGTGCTCACCCTTGCTGAACTCGGTGACACCCTCGCCGAGGGCCACGACGTCGCCGGAGCACTCGAGGCCCAGGACCGGGGTGGCGCCCTCCGGCGGGTCGTAGAACCCCTGGCGCTGCATGAGGTCGGCACGGTTGACGCCCGCGGCGGTGACCCGCACGAGCACCTCGCCAGGCCCCGGTTCGGGAGCCTCGACGTCGACGACCTGCAAGGCCTCGACTCCACCGGGTTCGGGCACGACGACAGCACGCATGCAGCGAGGCTATCGGCCCCCCGACACGATCGGGGAGCCGCTCGCCCGGGCCCCCTCCGTTGCCTTGCCGGCGAGGACTCGGGCCACGCGTTGGGCGAGCGACCCTGCCGGTGCCGCTCTAGCGTTGAGGCCGTGAACGAGCGCCCCGGGTCCGCGGTCCGCCTCGTGCTGCCGCACCAGCTGTTCGTCGAGCACCTCGACGCTCCTTCGGGCACGTCGTTCGTGCTGGTGGAGCACGACCTGCTGTTCCGCCAGTACGCGTTCCACGCGCAGAAGCTCGTGCTGCACCGGGCGTCGATGGAGCGGTTCGCGCAGCGGCTGGAGTCCGCCGGGCACGACGTCGCCTGGGTCCGCACCGACGGCCGCACCACCAGTCGCGCCGCCCTGGTGCGCGTGCTCGAGGGTGCCGCCGCGGTCAGCGTGTTCGACGTGGTCGACGACTGGCTCGAGCAGGACCTGGACGCGACCGCCGCCGACGTCGGTCTGGAGCTGGAGTGGCTGGAGTCGCCGAACTTCCTCACCACGCGCGAGCAGGTGCGCGAACAGCTGGGCGGGAAGCGGCCGCGCATGCAGCACTTCTACGCCTGGCAGCGCACGCGCCTCGACGTCCTGGTCGACGGCGACCAGCCGGTCGGCGGGCAGTGGTCCTTCGACGAGGAGAACCGCAAGAAGCTGCCGAGGACGGTCGACGTGCCCGACGTGACCCGGCCCGAGCGCGTGGCGGAGGTCGACGACGCGATCGCGTGGGTGCGGAGCGCCTTCCCCGACGCGCCGGGTCGGCTCGAGAGCTTCGCCTGGCCCACCGACCACGCCGAGGCCGAGGCGATGCTCGAGGAGTTCGTGGCCGAGCGGCTCGACACGTTCGGCCCGTACGAGGACGCGATCACGACCCGCTCGGCCACGGTGTTCCACTCGGTGCTGACCCCGGCGCTCAACGTCGGCCTGCTGTCGCCCGCGCAGGTGCTGGGCCGGGTGCTCGACCACGCCGACGAGCACGACGTGCCGCTGGCGTCGCTGGAGGGCTTCGTGCGCCAGCTCATCGGCTGGCGCGAGTACATGCGCGGCGTCTACGTGACCCACGGCCGACGCATGCGCACCGCCAACCACCTGGCCCACACGAGGTCGCTGCCGAGCGGCTGGTGGGACGCGACGACCGGGCTCGACCCCGTCGACCTGGTGGTGCAGCGGGTGCTCGACGACGGCTGGGCCCACCACATCGAGCGGCTCATGGTGGTCGGCAACGCCATGTCGCTGCTGCGCATCGACCCCGACGAGGCCTATGAGTGGTTCATGGCCCTGTTCGTCGACGCCTACGACTGGGTGATGGTGCCCAACGTCTACGCGATGAGCCAGTTCGCGGCGGGGCCGGCGATCACGACCAAGCCGTACGTGTCGGGCTCGGCCTACCTGCGGAGGATGTCCGACGTGCCGAAGGGTGACTGGTGCGAGGCGTGGGACGGCCTGTACTGGACGTTCGTGCGCGACCACCTCGACGTCTTCGCCACGAACCCGCGCTCGCGCATGATGGCCCGCTCCTACGAGGCGATGGACCCGGCGACGAAGGCGGGCCACACGCGCGCGGCCGCGCCCTGGCTCCAGGACTGAGCGGGCAGAGGGCTGGAACGGCGGGGCTCGGCCGGTCTCATGGGCCTCTCAGACCGGTCCTGACACACTGGGTTGCATGCGTGTGGCCGCGGTGCAGCTGGCGTCGACGATCGACTCCGCCGAGAATCGGAGCCTCGTCGACGCACGCCTGACCGCTCTCGAGCCCGCGGTCGACCTGGTGGTGCTGCCCGAGGCGACGATGCACGACTTCGGTTCGCCCGACCACGACCTGGCTGCCGTGGCCGAGCCGCTCGACGGTCCGTTCGTCGACCTGGTCGCGGACCACGCCCGACGGCTGGGCGCCACCGTGGTGGCGGGCCTGTTCGAGCGCACCGACGACCTGCCCTACAACACGCTCGTCGTGCTGGGCCCCGACGGCGACCTGACGGCCACGTACCGCAAGATCCACCTCTACGACTCGTTCGGCTACGCCGAGTCCGACCGGCTGCGCGGCGGCGCCGTGGAGCCCGTGACGGTCGACGTCCCCACGGCCGACGGCTCGTCGGCCCGGGTCGGCCTCATGACCTGCTACGACCTGCGCTTCCCCGAGCTGGGACGGGCCCTCGTCGACGCCGGAGCCGAGGCGTTCGTGGTGCCCGCGGCCTGGGTGGCCGGCGACCACAAGCTGCACCACTGGCGCACGCTCCTGGCGGCCCGCGCGGTCGAGGACGTGGTCGGCGTGGTGGCGGCGGCCCAGGGTGGCGAGCGCTACACGGGGCACTCCCTCGTGCTCGACGCCTGGGGCACTACCCTCGCCGAGGGGGATGCAGGAAAGGACGATCTGGTGACGGCTGACCTCGACCTCGCCGACGTCGCCCGCGCACGTGAGGTGAACCCCTCGCTGGCCAACCGCAGGATGGGTCCCGCGTGACCCCCACACGGCAGGCCGCCCAGCGCGGGTCGGCACAGCCGGGACGACGTCGGCTCGACACGTCGGTCCCGGCCGACTACGACGTCCCGACCCGCCAGCCGCGGCTCGAGTCGCCGACCACGGCGCGCTACGCCTTCGCCGCCACGTTCCTGGCGTGGGTGGCGGGCGTGGCGGTCGCGGGCACCGCCGTGGTGGCGGTGCCGCACCCGGCCTGGATCGAGCGGTGGGGGGCGGCCCTGCTGCTCGTGGTGTTCAGTATCGGCCTGACGCACCGCGGCGGTGGCCACATGCGCATCTGGACGGTCGCGTCGGGCGTGCTGGCGCTGTCGGCGGTGGTGACGGAGCTGAACCTGCTGGTGGCGGGCGCCGCCGCGGTCTCGGCGATCCTCGCCAGCGTGTGGGCTGTGGTGATCACCCGGCCGGCTCGCAGCGCCATCGGGGCGTTGAAGGAGTTCGTCCTCGCCCTGGCGGTGGCGCTCAGCGGCACGCTCGCCGTCGCGGCCTGGAACGCGCCCGTGGCCTACCAGCGCTTCAACCTGGTGGTGCTCGCCGCGGCCCTGACCCTGGCCATCGCCTTCGTGTGGAACCTCGGGGCGGGTCTGCACGGGCTGGGCAAGCAGAACATCGCGATCATCGCGGCCGTGGCGGCGGTGCTGCTGGTTCTGCTGGCGTACTCCAGCTTCGTGCGCACGCACGGCTCGGAGACGGTGGTGGAGGGCATCACGAACTTCGTCATCTGGATGCGCGAGACGGTCGGTGGGGTGCCGCGTCCGGTGGAGGTCTTCATCGGGTTCCCGGCGCTCATCGTGGGGGTGTCGCTGCGCTCGAAGCGTCGTGACGGCTGGTGGGTGCTGGTGTTCGCGGTGCTGGGCACGGGCGTGCTGACGACGTCGTTGGTCTCGCCGGGCGCCTACCCTTCGTACATCGCCCTGTCGACGGTGTACTCGGTGGTGCTGGGCGTCGTGGTGGGTCTGGTGGCGCGCTACGTGGCGATGCGGCAGCGCGGTTCGCGGGCGTCGCGGTCGCTGGAGCCGACGTCCCGCTCGGAGCCTGGACGGCTCGCCCCTCTCAAGTAGCACCGCCCGAGTAGTGCGAGAATCGGCGGTGGCGTCGGCGTGGCTTCGGCCGCGGTGACGCCGAGGAGGGGTGCCGGAGTGGCCGATCGGAACCGCCTTGAAAGCGGTCGTAGCGAGAGCTACCGCGGGTTCGAATCCCGCCCCCTCTGCCGGTCGGGCGCGGAGCGCCCTCCCTCTGCAGAGGGCTCGCGGATTCGGGGAGGCGCCGCGAGGGACGAGCGGCGACGGAGTCCCGCCCCCTCTGCCATTCGCGCGAAGCGCTCATCTGCAGAGGGCTCCGGATTCGGGGAGGAGCCGCGAGGAACGAGCGGCGACGGAGTCCCGCCCCCTCTGCCGGTCGGTCGCGAGTCCCGCCCCCTCTGCCGGCGGGCGGTCTCGATGCTGGGACGAGCTCACCGGCGCTCACCGCTCCGACGACTCGACCGGCGGTGATGCGGCGCCGCGAGTCCCGCCCCCTCTGCTCATCGTCGGCACTCCGTCGCCCGCCGGGTCCGCCCCAGTAGATTGGCCTCGCCCGTACCGACCCCCGAAGGACCCATGACCACGTACCGCCTGGACCGTGCCCCTGCCCTGGCCATCGCTGGGGTCGCGTTCGTCGTGGCCGCGTTCACGGGCTTCATCGCCTTCGTAGCGTCGTCGTGGATCGCAGGCGTCGTGACCGTGCTCGCGGTGCTGGTCGCGGCGCTCGTGGTGCTGCGCCCGCCGGTGGTGGCGCGTCTGGACGAGCACGGCATCCGGACGCGTCGGGCGCGCGAGCGCTGGGTCGACGTGGAGGACGTGACGGTCCGCGAGGGCCTGCTGCTGCTGGCCCTCGACGAGGCCGGAGACGACCAGCGCGTGCTGCGCCTGTCGCTCGCCACGTTCGGCGCGCGCGCCCCCGAGCTGGTGCGCGAGGTCCACGACCGGCTGAACACGGCGCACGGCTACCGCCGCTTCGGCTGAACTGAGCACCGTCGCCGCCCCTGCGCCCGGTGGCAGTCAGAGGTAGGTGTCGCACCCAACGCGGCGGTCGGAGGTAGGTCTCGCACCTCACCCGGGCCGAGTTCGGTGTCTCTCCTACCTCGGACGGGGGCGGACGGAGTCGGACGGGCATGAGACGTCGGCCCGCGTCGGGAGGTCCGGGCGACGAACACGGCTATCGTGGACGAAGGACTGCAGGTCCGCGGGGGCCGGACGGTGGAACGCGACGCCGAGGAACCGTGGGTGGCAGCAAAGCGAGGTGGCCACGAGATGACTTCACCCCAGGTGCGACGTCCGTGACGTCCGTGAGCATCGGCGGGGGCCCGGCCGAGACGAGGGAGCCGCGGGTCGTCGACCCTGACGTGCAGCAGCGCTACGTGAGCCAGTACACCGAGCTGGCGGCGGCGATGCGCGAATCGGGACTGTTGGAGCGGCGACACCTCTACTACTGGACGCAGATCACGGTCGCGGTGGGCTCGTTCGTCGGGATCTGGGTGGGGTTCTTCCTGCTGGGCGACTCGTGGTGGCAGCTGCTGCTGGCCGCGGCGCTCGGGGTGCTGGTGGCGCAGTTCGGCTTCCTCGGCCACGACGCGGCGCACCGCCAGATGTTCTCCTCGAGGACCTGGAACGCGTGGACGTCACGCATCCTGGCCGGCGCGTTCGCGGGCCTGAGCTACACGTGGTGGCGCGGCAAGCACAACAAGCACCACCTGGCGCCCAACCAGGAGGGCATCGACCCCGACATCGGACCGGGGGCGATCGCGTTCACGCCGGGGATCGTGGCGGAGCGGTCCGGCTTCAAGGGCTGGTTCGCCCGGCACCAGGGCTGGTTCTTCTTCCCGCTGCTGACGCTCGAGGGGATCAACCTGCACGTGCAGAGCGTGCTGGTCGGCCTCGACCGTTCGACCACGACGCCGTGGCGGCGCCTGGAGCTGGGGCTCGTGTCCGTGCGGCTCGCTGCGTTCGTCGCGGTGGTCTTCGTCTTCCTGCCGTGGCCGATGGCCGTGGCATTCCTGGCGGTCCAGCTCGCCGTGTTCGGCGTGTGCCTGGGTGCTGCGTTCGCGCCCGCCCACAAGGGCATGCCGATCGTGCCGCCGGAGATGAAGCTCGACTTCCTGCGACGTCAGGTGATGGTCTCGCGCAACATCCGCGGCAACTGGTTCGTGGACTTCTTCATGGGCGGCCTGAACTACCAGATCGAGCACCACCTCTTCCCGCACATGCCGCGCGGCAACCTCAAGAAGGCGCGCCCCCTGGTGCGTGCTCACTGCGAGAAGGTCGGCGTCGACTACATGGAGGTCGGCCTCCTGCACTCCTACGCCCTCGTCATCGGCTACCTGAACAACGTCGGCCTGCGCGCCCGCGACCCGTTCGACTGCCCCCTCGCCGCGCAGCTGCGCGGCTGAGCGTCGGTCGCCGACGGGGCCGCGAGAGGTAGGTAGCCCGCGGAATCGAGGGCGGGTCCAATCAGGCCTCTCAGTGGTCGGCACTGCTGATGGCGACCGACTAGGTTTCAGCCAGGGGTGAGCTCAAGCCGTCGGATCTTTGCTTCATGCCCGTCGCGACATCTGACGTTGGGAACCTCCCAGTTCAGCACGTGCTCGGAAATTCGTCGCAGTAACGACACACCTGGCCCGCTGTCGACAAGAGGAAGTATGGACGTCACTGGTGCCGCGCAGGAGAGAGAGCGCCGCTTTCGCACGCTTTACGACGCGGCGTACGACGATCTGCTGCGATTTGTACGTCGCCGGGTCCAGACCGGCTCTGCAGACGACATCGTCAATGACGTGATGCTGGTGGCTTGGCGGCGCCTCGACGATGTGCCGACCGACACGTCAGACGCGCGAGCATGGTTGTTCGGGGTGGCCCGCAAGACCCTCTCGAATTCCAGCCGCCGGGAACGAAAGCATGAAGCGCTCCCGACTCGCTTGGCCGATGCGACTCACGAGTCACTGAGTACGGACGAGTCGGCAGACGTCGTCGCGACCCGAATCGATGTGGCCACGGCATGGCGTCGATTGAGCGCAGCTCATCAAGAGGCCCTCACGCTTGCTGTCCTCGATGGACTCAATGCGCCGGAAGCCGGTGCCGTTCTGGGAATTTCGCCGACGGCCTTCAGACTGCGCCTCTCGAGGGCTCGGCGGTCACTTCGGCGCCGCATGGCCTTAAGCGCTGGAACCGAGCCTCGTCCCGAGCGATCCATTCAGATCAGGAGCACACCATGAGTCGACACACTGGTGTAGACCTTGACGCCGTTCTGCGCGAGCTCGACCCGGCTGGGGCGGTGGTGACCGAGGAAGAACGTCACCGCGCCACCGGTGCCCTCGAGATGATCCTCGCGACGCCGCATCTCGATCGTTCAGATGTTGCTTCTCCCCAGCGACGCCGGCCTCGTGGGCGTGCGCTCGTTGCAGCGGGATTCGCCGCAGTGGCGGCCATCGCGGTTCCGACCATCCTCAGTGGAGGCTCCGCCTTCGCCTCATGGACCGCCACCCCAGAGCCGCTCGCGCCCGCCGCCGCTGCAGCGGCCGCGGACACCTGCCAGTCGGCGCTTGGCTTCGACGACCGAGATGCCAGGACGGTGATGAGCGAGAGGCGGGGCGGATGGACCTTCGTACTCATCGAGGGGTCGGGCGGGGAGGGTTCATGCCTGATGCCAGAGGATTTCGTGAACGGCAGCTCGTCTCGGACCGACGGATTCTTCGGAACGTACGATCCAGATCCCCCGACTCCGCCCACTCCAGCTCGTGACGCGATCGCCGAGACCGGAAGCATGGCTGGATCCGTCTCCCTGCCAGGTCGACTGTCACTCGGCACGGTCGACGGATGGTTCAGTTGGGTCAACGGATACGCAGGCAGCGATGTGAGCGGCGTGACAGTGCATCCGCCTACCGGCCCGGATGTCGAGGCAAGTGTCAGCGGCGGCCGCTTCAGCGCTTGGTGGCCAGCAGGCGAAGCTCGCGGCGATAACCCAGGAGTGGGCGGAGCGTGGACGTATACCTTGACGTTGTCCGATGGAACGAGTCGCGACGTCGCGCTTCAGCAGGACACAATCGCGAACTAGCGACGTTAGCGGTCCTACGACGCCGCCGGACGCGCCACCGTGGAGTCCTTGCCTACAACCCGGACGGCTCGAGCCAGCAATCGGGGAGGCTATCGAGATTGGACCAAACGGCCTGGACCTGCGGAGGGAGTTGACTCTAGCGATGCCGAACCCAACGACTACATCCGAGCATTCGGAACGGCCCGTGCGGTTTCGGCTCTTTCGAGAGCTATTGCGGGCGACGTCGCTGAAGCGATCTACGGAGCCTCGGCCACCGTCGAGGACCTTCGACAACTCTTGGCGCTCGTCGAGGAGAGCCTCGACGATGAGGGTGACCGGTAGCCAGCGACAAACTGATGACACGACGAAGAGCCGGATGGTGGGATGAGGGGTGTGTTGATGATCCCGTTCGCCGCTGGACTGGGATTGTGCGTACTCGTGGCCTGGACGTGGCGAGGTCGGTCGTCGATGGCTCGGGCTTGGGTCGGGAAGTGGATGCTGGAAGAGTCGATCCTGGTCGCTCTGCCGGGCCTGACCGTCCTCCTTCTGCTGAGTTCGGTCGTGGCTTTCCTGGCGCCGCAGTCCGATGCGGAGTCGTGGCTCCAGATGCTCGCGGCGATCATCATCTTCTCCACGTCTGTCGCCGTCGTTGCTACCGGTCGCGTCCCCGCCTGGTGGGGGCCGCAGTGGCGTCACACAGAGCCCGCCCCGGTTGGAGCACTGGTTGATGAGAGATCAGGCTCGAGTGCTGGGAGCGTCGATGGGGTTCGGGCGATGACTGCGGGCACCACCGGCGTCATCTTTCTGCGGCATGCCGACGATGCGCGGTATCGCAAGATGAAGGTCCTTGTGGACGGCGAACCGCTGGCATCAGTTGAGTGGAATGACCAGGTCGTGATCGCCCTGGAGCCGGGGCATCACGCTGTGACGGCGAGCATGGACTGGGTGAGAAGCGAAGAGGTCCTCGTCGACGTCAGGGCTGGTGACGTCACAGAGGTCCGTGGCGCTTGGAGATTCCAACGAGGCGTGGCGATCGGTGGGCAGATTGAGGTGGAGGCCCTACCCTCCGCGTGACTCAGGCTCGGAATTGAACTGTCTGGATTGAGGGCGCTCGCCGGTGCATAGTTCACGCATTCGCTGGCGGAAGCTCGATAGTCAGAGAACCCGCGTCGACCATGAGCCCCTTCGCGATCCGGAGCAAGTCTCTTTGACCGACTCGAGCAAGTTACCGAGTTTCTCAATCCTGGCCTTCTGCCTCGACGCGCCGTGCGACTAGTCATTCGGGGCCCGTCGTGGCTTCAGCACCCCCCCACGGCGGGCCTCAACCGCAGTCCTCGTTCCCGAGGCCCAGACGGCCCCGGGAACCGCCGCAGAACGGGACAACGACAGGCGCCCGCCGCGTGCTCGCGCGACCTGGGGTTTCAACCTGGAACATTCGGCGGAGGTGGCGAGAGCCGTCGCTCGCTGGCGCTCGCTCCTCCCAAATCTCGACAGCGTCGATAGACGAGACAGACCCCCAGCAAAGAGCGCTGGGGGTCTGTCGCGTCCTGCGGAGGTGGCGAGATTTGAACTCGCGAGAGGTTTGAACCTCAACCCGCTTAGCAGGCGGGCGCACTAGGCCACTATGCGACACCTCCATGCCGCCGCCGAAGCGGCAACCGGTACAGGATAGCCAGCCGGGTGGCCGCGCGACCAATCGGCGTCCGCTCAGGCGCCGGAGTCGACGGGCACGCGCTCGTGGCGGTGCAGCAGCAGCGACGCCGTCAACGCTCCCAGCGCGGTGCCCAGCGTGTTCGCCACGACGTCGGAGACGGTGGCGAAGCGGTCGGGACGCAGCAGTGCCTGCCCCACCTCGATGCCCGACGAGAGCAGGAAGCCGAGCAGTGCCACCTGCCACCAGCGGGCCCGCGTGAGTGCCACCGCGAGCCAGCCCAGCGGCACGAACAGCACGACGTTGGCCGCGAACTGGACGACGTCGTAGCCCTGGGGGCGGGAGAGCCCGGCCGTGGACTCGAGCAGCCGCACGGGCCACGAGTTGAGCACGTCGATGCCCTGGTCGACCGGGGACGGCCAGAACGCGATGAACGCCAGGGCCGTCAGGTAGGCGACCGCCAGCGCGACGTGGGTGGGGGATCGGCGCATCCGTCGAGCGTAGGCAGGTGGCCGCACCCGTGCGGTCGTCGGTGACGAACGCCACCAGCACCGCGGGCACCCGTGCCACGATGTGGCGCATGCGCATCGAGCACCTGCGGGCCGCCGTCATGAACCCCCTGACCATGCCCGGCATGCCGGCGCACGTGTTTCTCTGCCACACCGACGACGGCCTCGTGCTCGTCGACACCGGATTCGGCACGGCCGACGTGACCGACCCCGGCCGCCGCATCGGACCGGTCCGCGGCCTGCTGCGCCCCGACCTCGACGACCGCCACACGGTGCTGCGTCAGCTGCAGGAGCGTGGCCACGACGCCACCGACGTGACGCACGTGGTGCTCACCCACCTCGACCTCGACCACGCCGGCGGGCTGTCGGACTTCCCGCACGCCACCGTGCACACCACGGCCGACGAGCACGCGGCCGCGATCACCGACCCCGACGCACTCGACAAGCGGCGCTACCGGCCGGCGCAGTTCGCGCACGGGCCCGACTTCGCCCTGCACGCCGGTCCCGGCGACGAGTGGCGCTACGGGCTCACCGGCCACGAGGTGCTGCCCGGCATCGTGCTCGTGCCCATGCCCGGTCACTCGCGTGGCCACGCCGCGGTGGCCGTCGAGACCGCCGACGGCGTGGTGCTGCACGCCGGCGACGCGGTCTTCGACGGGAGCCACGTGGCCGACGCGACGCCCTCGGGCCGACGGCTCACCCCGGTGCGCGCCGCCCGCGGCTTCGAGATGGTCGTGGGCCGCGACCGCTCCCGCATCCGTGCCAACCACCGCGAGCTGCGACGTCTGGCCTCGCTCCCCGACGTCCTGGTGGTCCCGGCGCACGACCCGCGCATCACCGACGAGCTGGTGGACTGATGGCTCTGCGCCACCTGGTGCTGTTCCGCGTGTACGACGCGGTTGCCGACGCCGACGTGGACGACGCTCTCGTGCAGCTGGCGTCGCTCGCGACGCTGCCCGGGGTGCTGGAGTGGACGGTGCGGCTGTCCGACGACCGTCGCAAGGGACGCATCCTCGTCGAGAACGGCCTGTTCGAGAGCCAGGAGGCGTTCGAGGCGTTCCGCGTCCACCCGCAGCACGTGCAGGTCAGCACCGTGATGCGGGATCTGGCCGACTGGTGGATCGGCGACTACGAGGAGCCGGCGGACACCTGACGTCCGTCGGCGAGCTCGCGCACCAGGGCGACGAACCGGCCCGCCGGGTCGGAGCGCTCGGGCCCGCCCAGGTAGTGGTCGGCGCGCTCGGGTCGGACCGCGGCGAGCGGGTCGGGCCCGAGCATCGCGTCGAGAGCGGCGTCGAGCTGCACGAGATCGCGGTCGATCACGTACGCCGAGACAGCGGTGGGGTGCGCGGCACGGAACGCCTCGGCGGCGTCCGGTCCGCCGAACTGCGCGGCGTACATGGCGAACGGCTTCTCGCTGGCCATGAAGTCGACGACGATGCCGGAGATGTCGGAGACCATCGCGTCGCACCCGTTGAAGGCCTCGACGAGCGGGACGTCCATGGCGGTCTCGCTGAGCACGTGGGCCCGCCCGGAGGCCTTCGCGTCGTCGGCGAGCATCCGGTCGACGTGGACGATCATCGCCTCAGCCTCGAGGTGGTTGCGCCCGGCGAAGTGACGTCGGAACACCACGGTGCAGCCGCGGGCCAGGAGCGCGGCCACCACGTCCTCGGCGACGGCCAGGGAGGAGACGTTCAGGGCGTCGTCGGCGTGGCGCCACGTGGGGGCGTAGAGCACGGTCGGTGAGGCGGGGAGCGGACCGGCCGCCCGCTCGATGCCCTCGGTCTGCGGTCGGCCGACGACCCGCAGCTTCGCCGCCGGCACCCGCAGGCCGGCCTGGGCGAAGCGGTCGATGGCGGCCTGCCCGGCGACGGCGACGAAGTCGTAGGAGAGGACCCGCTCGGACGCGCTGAGCGGCTTGTCGCTGTCGCCGTGGCCCAGGAACACGTGCGTGACCTCGTCGTGGGCCAGGAACACCGCGTTCTTCTTGGCCCCGTGCGGGTAGAGCGCGCCGCGCACGGTGGCGGGCAGGTGCGTGAGGATCACGGGGTCGTGCGGGTGCAGGCGCACCAGCTCGGCGTAGATGGTGCGGTCGGCCGCCACGATGCACCACGGCACGCCGGCCTGCTCGATCCAGGGCGACCACATGCCGACGTGCACGCCGACCTTGCCGGCATAGGGGACGGCGACCCGGGGTGCGTGGGCGACGATGGCCTGCCGCACACCGCGCGACGCGGTGGCCCAGGCGTGCAGGCGCCACGCCACGGCGGCGGGACCGAGGGCGAGCACCACGGCCACCAGCAGCGCGACGAGGTCCTGCGAGGTGACCAGGGCGACGATCGTGGCCACGGCGGTGCCGGCCACGAGCACGCCGGCCGCGACGACCCAGACCCGCAGTCGGAACGGGCGGGATCCCGGGTGGTCGGGCTGCCCGGGGAAGCCGTGGGCGGTCGGTGCCGGCCTCTGGCGGACGTCGCGCACCGCCGCGAGCCCGGTCGCGAGCCCGGCCGCCACCACGATCCACGCGAGCACCGTCAGCATGGCTCCAGAGTAGAGGTCGGCTCACGCCGGGCGGCCGCTCGGCACGGTCGCCCCGTCCCGACGAGTCAGTGCGGGCCGACCCCTCGGCAGATTCCGATGAAGCCTCCGAGACGGCTACCCTGGCGGCCATGACCACGGTGCTCACGTACGGGACGTTCGACCTCTTCCACATCGGTCACCTCAACCTGATCGAACGCCTGGCGGCACTTGGCGACCGACTGATCATCGGGGTCTCGACCGACGAGTTCAACGCCGGCAAGGGCAAGTCGTCCGTGGTTTCCTACGAGGACCGTGCGCGCATCGTCGGCAGCATCAAGGGCGTCGACCTGGTGCTGCCCGAGCAGTCGTGGGAGCAGAAGGTGCTCGACGTGCAGGAGCACGACGTGGACCTGTTCGTGATGGGTGACGACTGGACCGGCAAGTTCGACCACCTGAAGGACTACTGCGAGGTGCAGTACCTGCCGCGCACGGCCGGGGTGTCGAGCACCGGCATCAAGGAGATGCTGCGCGCACTCGACCCGGCCCACATCGCGGAGATGCAGGAGGCGCTCTCCACGATGAGCCGTCTGCTGAGCCACTACGAGGACCTCACCTGACGGTCGGGTGACGTCTGGTCCGACGTGAGCCGCCCGGCAGGCTTCTGCCTCTAGACTCGTGCCCGTGCCGAAGCCCCTGCCCCTGATCGCTCTGGGCGCCTTCCTGGCGGTCGACGTCGCACTGGTCGCACTCGTCTACCAGCACGTCAACCAGGAGCCGCCGTCCAGCGACGTCGGGGCCACGTCGGCGGAGGCCTCGCCCACGCCATCACGTGAGACGAACCAGCGGGCGTTCGACTTCAAGCCCGCGACGGCCGCGTCGATGGACGTGGCCAACGACGGCACGTGGATCTTCGCCACGCGCGGCGCGTGCGAGGGCGACGCGTCGGCGCAGGTGTGGACGTCGACGAAGAGCGGCGCGTCACCCACGGACCGCGACCCCGGCCTGAAGGTCGTCACCGCCGTGCAGGCGGGTTCGGGCGGGGAGCTGGTCGTGGTCGGCGCGGGGGAGGGCTGCGAGCCGCAGCAGGTGTCGTCGAGCGACGGCGGCGCGACGTGGGTCCAGGACCCGCAGATCACGCGTTGGTACATCGCGCCGGACGACCCCACGGTGGTGGTGTCGCCGGCGGAGGGCGAGTCGGAGCCGGGGTGCACGTTCTCGTCGTTGTCGCAGGTGGGTGAGGACTTCGCGCGAGTGACGTGCATCGACGGCGACGTGCGCGGCAGTGGCGACGGCGGTCAGGAGTGGGTGCTTCTGGGCCGGCTCGACAACACGCGCACGGCCACGTTCACCACGTTCAACGCCGGCTACGCCCTGGCCCGCTTCGAGGGCTGCGCAGCGCAGGTGTTCACCACGAAGGACTCCGGCCGCACGTGGGCGCCGGGGAGCTGCATCGTCGGCGACCCCGCCCGCGCGATCGCCGCCAACGACACGGCCGTGGTGGCCGTGGTCGGCGAGGACCCTCAGCCCTACGTGAGCACCGACGGCGGCCAGGACTTCAGCCAGCCCTGACGCCGTTCCCCGAGCCCGTGAGTGGGTCACCTCGACAGGCTCGGCGGTCGCGGTGGTCCCCGAGCTTGTCGAGGGGCGCCCCACCCGTTCCCCGAGCTTGTCGAGGGGTGCCCCACTCGTTCCCCGAGCTTGTCGAGGGGCGCCGCACTTGTTCCCCGAGCTTGTCGAGGGGCGCCCCACTTGTTCCCCGAGCTTGTCGAGGGGCCGTTCAGGTCCCTTCCTCCCGCTTCCGCTTCGAGCTGCGCGCCAACGACGGCAGCAGGTGCCAGTTCCCATCGACGACGGCCTGCTTCTTCGCATGGCTCCACCCGTGGAGCTTCCGCTCGACCGCGAATGCGTCGACGACCCGCTCGAACTCCTGGGCCCAGACGAGCGTGACGGGGAGTCGATCCTTCGTGTACTCGGCCCCGCGCCCTTGCTGGTGCATCCAGAGCCGGGCCTCGAGGTTGCTGGTGCTGCCCACGTAGAACGTGCCGTCGTTGCAGAGGAGGAGGTAGACGTGAGCCATGCTGCATCGTCTCGGCGAACGGTGCGGTGTGTCCGGTCTCCGTCCACAGGACCTTGTCCCTCGGCCCCTCGACAGGCTCGGGGAGCGGGTCGGGTGGGTCTGGTCGCTGAGCTTGTCGAGGTGGGCCCCTCGACAGGCTCGGGGAGCGGGCGGGTGGCCCCTCGTCAGGCTCGGGGAGCAGGTCGGGTGGGTCTGGTCGCCGAGCTTGTCGAGGTGGGCCCCGCGACAGGCTCGCGGAACCGGGCTGGAGAGAGGGGGTCAGGCGCAGGAGGAGCCGAAGCGGCGGTCCTGGTCGAGGGAGCGGACGCCGGGGGTGGTGGTGACGACGGCGCCGGCGCGCTGGCCCTCGCCCGACGTCATCGTGGTGCGGATCTGCACCTTCTGGCCGGGCTCGAGCGTGAAGGCGGTGAGGGCGACGGGGCGTTCGCCCGAGCGGCCCGACGTGTCGAGCGACTGCGCGTCGTCGGCGTCGACGGACTCGATGGTGCCGCCCCAGGGGGCGAAGACGCGCACCGTGAACTGCTGGTCGCCCTCGGGCGCGCGGGAGCCGTTGCCGGTGATGTAGTCGGGCAGGCCCGAGGCGTCGGCGGGGGCGGTGGACTCCACCGTGGTGGTGGCCACCAGGGTCTGGGCGCCGCCATCGGTGCACCGGGTGGACTCGACGGTCGTGGACCAGTCCAGGTAGTACTGCATCTTCGAGCTGGTGGTGTCGTTGACGTACACCCCGACGTGGGGTGTGCTGCTCTCGGCGGGGAGCCCGCCGGCGAGACGGGTGCCGGCGAGGTCGGCCTCTTCGTCCTTCTGCGCGCTCCACAGCATGATGCGACGTTCGTCGACGGCCTTGGTGAGCCCCTCGAGGGTCTTGCGGGAGTCGCCACGGCCGCTGAGGGCGGCCTTGAAGATCTTCTGCGCTGCGTCGGCGAAGAACGCGTCCTGCACCTGCGGGTCCTCGTAGCGGGCGTACACGGTGTTGAGCAGGATCTCGACGGCGTTGTCGGTGGTGAGGGTGGTGTCGTCGCCGACCTCGATGGGGCCGGTGCCGTCGAGCACGTACGACAGGGCCACCGGGTCGATGGAGAGCACGCCCTCGACCTTCACGTCGAAGGACTCCTCGACCATGGCGCGGGCGATCTTGGCCACGCGCGGGAAGTCCGGAGTGAGGGTGGTGTCGCGGATGTCCTCGGCGATGGTGGTGCCGTACGTGCGCTGCTCGTTGTCGGTGACCTTGACGACCGGGTCGTCGAAGTCCTCGAGGTCGCCGATGGTGAACTGTTGGTCGAACTCGAGCTCGCCGTTCTCGGCGGTCACGAGCGCGAGGGCGCCGGGGATGCCGCCGAGGGACCGGGACTCGGCGTTGTTCTGGAACATCAGCAGGTAGGTGCGCTTGCCCTCGATGCCGAGCATGGGCGGTGCGAGGCGGAGCCCCTTCGCGGCGGCGGCAGCGGCGCGCTGAGCGGTGCCGACCTTCTCCTTGAGCTCGTCGACGGGACCCTTGACGGGGCCGATGAGGGAGCCCCCGTCGATGGCGTCGATGCGCTCGCGGTTCTCGGTGAGCACGTTCGCGGCGGTGCTGACGGGCTTGGCCAGCCCGGCGAACTCCTCGAGCGGGAACTGGCCGTCGTCGGGCCGGAAGAGGTTGGAGTCCAGCGAGGTAGAGGTCTCGACGACGGGTGGCAGGCCGCGCTGGGCGATGTCGTCGAGGCTGCCGGCGGCGGTCTGCACGGCGCTGATGCTGGACCCGACGAACGGAACCTTCGCGACGGCGCCCCAGAGCGGGCCGTCGGTGCGGGTGCGGGCGGTGGTGGTGCTCTCCTGCAGGGCACGCAGGGTGTTGCGGGCGAGGTCGGTGTCGCCGCTGGTGATCTGCGACTGCAGGTCCTTGGCCTCGTCGGTGGCCGACGCGATGGCCTTCTGCGCCTGCGACGCCTCGTAGCCGAGCCAGCCGAGGGCGCCGACGAGGACGACCGCCACGACGCCGAGACCGATCCAGAGGGGCTTGCGGCTGCGGCCGGGCGTGCTCCTCCTGCGGCGCGAACGCGACGTGCGCGAGGACGAGGGCATGCGCTGATCCTAGGGTCGTGGGGCCAAGGTGCCGGTGCCGCCGTGACATGCGACCGCCACCTCCCCGGCCCGAAGGCTGGTGGAGGTGGCGGTCGTCAGGGTCGGATGTCTACAACCGGTGCGACAGGGTTCAGCTGCTGCGGCGACGGGCCACGAGGAGGCCTGCGCCACCCAGGACCAGTGCAGCGCCGCCGGCGATCAGCAGGAGGTTGGAGCCGCCGGTGTCGGGCAGCTCGCCCGACTGGTTGCCCGAGTCGCCCGAGCCGGCGCCGCCGGAACCGGCCTCGCCGTCGCCGACGACGAGGGTGATCACCTTGGTGTAGGTGGCGGAGACGGGCGTGAAGCCGGAGGACAGGCCGCTCGCGGACTCCTCGATCTCGTCAGCGGTCTCGATGGTGAAGACGATGTCGTACTCGCCGTCCTCCTCGGGAGCGGTGCCGTTGACCTCCCACGTGGTGGTGTTGGCGCCGCTGCCGACGGTCTCGCCGAGCAGGTCGGCCACGTAGGACTCGACCTCGGCGCCACCGAAGTCGCCGGTGAGGCTGAAGGGTCCACCGGGCTCGGCCTCGATGGTGGTGGAGCCGCTGTCGGGAGTGAGGACCGGCTCGTCGCCGTAGGCCTGCGCGCCGGTGGCGGAGAAGAGAGTGATGAGGCCGGCCACGGTCGTGGCGACAGCCAGGCGGGTCATGCGCATGTGGTGCTCCGAAAGGTGTAGATGTCCGACCGCCTACTGCGGTATGGGACAACTCTAGGGGTCAAGTGCCCCAGATGGCGCAATCCGTCCAAATTATTCACCTGCCCGCAACATGCGACAAGCACCCGTTCGGGGTTCTTACGCGTGTCGGAGCATTCTCAGGCGGGTCTCAGTGAGCCAGTGTGCGGATTCAAGACCGGGTCGAGCGTCCACCATGTGGACACCTCGTGCGACGGATCGCGTCAGCGGCCGGGCCTGCCGCGTCCGTCGGTGGGGCTGTCGAGGTCCAGCGGGAGGCCTCGACTGGCGTCGAGCCGACGGGTCCGCAGCTCTTCCTCGCTGCCCACGGCGTCTTCCAACGCGTCGATGTCCTGGGAGGAGTCGGCACGCCGACGCGGCGCCTCGGCCGTGGGCTGCTCAGCCACCGGCGGCTCGCCACCGTGGAAGGCCTTGCGCGCCTTCATGGGCTGGGGACGGCTGAACTCCTCGAGGGCCGAGCCCTCCTGCGGCGCGTAGCCGTACCCATACCCGTAGCCGTATCCGTATCGACCGGTCTTGGTGGGCGTCATGTTGAACACGGCGGCCACGGGCTTGGCGCCCACGCCCTCGAGCCGTTCCACGGCGCCCCGCACCTGGTCGGCGCTGGTCTTGCCGTGTCGGACCACGAGCACGGCGCCGTCGACCACGCTGGCGATGAGGGCGGCGTCGGTGACGGGAAGCAGCGGTGGGGCGTCGATGAGGACGACGTCGTACTCCTCGCGCAGCTGGCCGATGAGGCTGTTCATGGCGCGCGACTGGAGCAGCTCGGCCGGGTTGGGGGGCGTCTTGCCGCTGGACAGGACCGACAGCCCGGGGAACTGGGTCTCCTGCATGGCGTCGGGCAGGTCGATGCGGCCCACGAGCACGGTGGTGAGGCCCACGGCGTCGACGAGACCGAGGTACTGCGCCACACGGGGGCGGCGCAGGTCACCTTCGACGAGGGCGACCTTCTGGCCGCCCTCGGCGAGCGCGAGGGCCAGGTTGCAGGCGGTGGTGCTCTTGCCCTCGCCGGGCAGGGCGCTGGAGAGGACGAACACCTTCTTGTTGGCGTCGGGGTCGATGAACTGCAGGTTGGTGCGCAGCACGCGGAACGCCTCGGCGCGTGGCGCGTAGGTGTCGATCTCGGAGATCAGCGGGGCGCCGTCGGCGCCGCCGTCGAAGGGGATGGCGCCGATGACGGGAGCCTCGGCGAGCTCCTCGAGCTGGCGGTGAGTCTTCACCGAGGTGTCGAGCGTCTCGCGAAGCACGGCCAGGCCGGCGCCGAGCAGCAGGCCGAGCACGAGTCCGAGGCCGAGGTTGCGCAGGGGCTGGGGCGAGACGGGGCTCTTGGGCTCGGTGGCCTGGTTGGTGACGGTGGCCTTGATGGTGGCCTGGTCCTGGCCGGGGGGCGTCTCCAGCTCGCCGACGTAGCCGACGAACACGTCGGCGGTGGTCTCGGCGATGCGCTGGGCCCGCTCCGGCGACGGGTCGGTGACGGTGATCGTGAGGATCACGGTGTCGAGCTGGCTGGTGGCGGTGATCTGCTCGCTCAGCTCGGCCGGGGTCTCGTCGAGGTCGAGCCGCTGGATGACGCGACGGGTGATCTCGTTCTGGTTGACCATCTCGGCGTAGCTCTTCACGCGCTGCAGGGAGAACTGGCTGCCCTGGAACGCCTGGTTGTCGTCGGAGGCCTGGGAGGTGGAGATGAACAGGTCGGTCGACGACGCGTACTGCGGGGTGGTGCGCCACGTGGCCAGCGCCGCGAGGGCCACGACGCCCAGGGTGACGGAGGCGATGAGCAGCCAGCGGTGCCGGAGGATGTTCAGGTAGTCCCGCAGGTCCACGCGCGTGCTCCCGAGAATCGGTGGTGAAGCCCCGGGTCGCCCAGGGCTGGGGATCACTCTAGGCGAGTGGGCGGGCGGCGGGTCAGCACTTGGGGGTGCAGAATTCGGCCAGGTTGCTCACACGGTGTCGAGCAGCTCGAGCAGGTAGCGGCCGTAGCCGCTCTTGTTCAGTCGCTCGCCGCGGGAGCGCAGCTGGTCGTCGTCGATGTAGCCCATGCGCCAGGCGACCTCCTCCGGAGCCCCGACCTTGAGGCCCTGTCGGCTCTCCACGGAGCGCACGAAGTTGGAGGCGTCGTTGAGCGAGTCGAAGGTGCCGGTGTCGAGCCAGGCGGTGCCACGTTCGAGGATCTCGACGTGCAGGCGCCCCTCCTCGAGGTAGCGCTCCTGCAGCCCGGTGATCTCCAGCTCGCCCCGGTCGGACGGCTTGAGGTCCCGGGCGAACTCGACCACGTCGTTGTCGAAGAAGTACAGGCCGGGGATGGCGAAGGGACTCTTCGGCTCGGTGGGCTTCTCCTCGATGGAGATGACCCGCCCGTCGTCGGCGAACTCCACGACGCCGTAGTCGCGGGGGTCGGCCACCCGGTAGCCGAAGATGGTCGCGCCGTCCTGGTCGACGAACCGTCCCAGGGTGGTGCCGAGGCCGGTGCCGTAGAAGATGTTGTCGCCGAGCACGAGGGCGCTGTGGTCACCGCCGATGTGCTCCTCGCCGATGAGGAACGCCTGCGCCAGCCCGTCGGGGCTGGGCTGCTGGGCGTACGTGAGCCGGATGCCGAACTGGCTGCCGTCGCCCAGCAGCCGCTCGAAGCCGTCGGCCTCGTGCGGGGTGGTGATGATGAGGATGTCGCGGATGCCGGCCAGCATGAGCGTGGACAGCGGGTAGTAGATCATCGGCTTGTCGTACACCGGCATCAGCTGCTTGCTGATGCCCTCGGTGATCGGATGCAGGCGCGTGCCGGTGCCGCCGGCCAGGATGATGCCCTTCACGACTCGCTCCCTCGCCACATGTTCGGACCAACGATCGCATCTGGGCGTGGTCACGGTCGCGGGCCGATACGCTCCGGCCATGCGTTCGTTCTTGGTGACCGGGGGCGCCGGCTTCATCGGCTCCAACTTCGTGCATCGCGTGCTGGAGACCACCGGCGCGACCGTGACGGTGCTCGACAAGCTGACGTACGCCGGCAACCGCGCCTCGCTCGACGGCTTGCCCGAGAACCGACTGCGGTTCGTGCAGGGCGACGTGGCTGATGCCGCGCTGGTCGACACATTGCTGCCGGGCCATGACGTGGTGGTGCACTTCGCGGCCGAGAGTCACAACGACAACTCGCTGCGTGACCCCCGCCCTTTCGTGGACACCAACCTGGTGGGCACCTACACGTTGCTCGAGGCGTGCCGCAAGCACGACGTGCACCTGCACCACGTCTCGACCGACGAGGTGTACGGCGACCTCGAGCTCGACGACCCGCAGCGCTTCACCGAAAGCACGCCCTACAACCCGTCGAGCCCGTACTCCTCGACGAAGGCCGGCTCGGACCTGATGGTGCGTGCGTGGGTGCGCTCGTTCGGCCTCCGCGCCACCATCAGCAACTGCTCCAACAACTACGGCCCGCGCCAGCACGTGGAGAAGTTCATCCCTCGCCAGATCACCAACATCCTCACCGGGCGTCGGCCGAAGCTCTACGGCTCCGGTCAGAACGTGCGCGACTGGATCCACGTGGACGACCACAACGATGCCGTGCTCACCATCATCGAGAAGGGTGAGAACGGCCGGACGTACCTGATCGGCGCCGACGGCGAGAGCGACAACCTCTCGGTGCTGCGCATCCTGCTGGGCCTGATGGACCAGCCCGAGGACGCCTTCGACCGCGTGGCGGACCGCCCCGGCCATGACCTGCGCTACGCGATCGACTCGACGCGACTGCAGTCCGAGCTGGGCTGGGAGCCTCGCTACAGCGATCTCGACGCCGGACTGGCGGCGACGGTCGAGTGGTACAGGGCGAACACCTCGTGGTGGGAGGCGCGGAAGGCGGCGGTCGAGTCGATGTACGCGAGATCCGGGCAGTAGCCGCGGCATCCGTTCGGGTCTCGCACGGTCACCTCCAGCGCGGGGCCCGGACGCTACAGTGCTGTCGTCCTGGTGGATCACTCCAACGAGACAAGTCCTGCAGCTCTGACGGATCCGGGGAGTGCCCCCTTGCGCGCAACGCTCGTGGCCCTGCGCCGCTCCAGCCTCGAGATGATCCTCTACAGGCTCAAGCGCATCGTGCGGAACAGGCTGGTCCCTCACATCGCCGGGCACTACGCAGCGAGTTGCCGGAGGTCGGCGAACCGGCTGCCCCTGGTCGGCCTGGGCGCAGAGGCCAACGCTGCCGCGCAGCTCGTGGCCCGCTTCTACGAGGAGGACGTGGCGAAGGTCGAGGATGCCGCGAAGGGTTCATTCAGCTTCATGGGGGACCCGGTCGACTTCGGCGGGCTGGAGGCCGTCGACTGGCAGCACCGGAGACCCTCGGAGACGACCCACCACATGTGGCGGATGAAGCTCAACCAGCTGCCGTTCCTGCACACGCTCCTCGCGTCGGGTCGCCAGGAGCATGATGCGGCAGCAGTCGCTGTCATGGAGCACTTCTCCGCCGGGGCGACGTTCACCGAGTCGTCGGCCTTCGCCACCTGCTGGGCGCCGTACGAGATCTCGCACCGCCTGCTCGCGGTCCTGTCAGCGTTGGGGGTGCGTGATCAGGCGGCACCCCTCCGCCCCGAGCACCTCGAGACGATCCGCGACTTCGTCCGTATGGACGTGGCGGTGCTGAGCCGGAACCTCGAGCTCGAACTGATGAACAATCACACCGAACGGAACCTCGCGGCTCTGACGCTCTACTACTGCGCCTGCGGCGTACACGCGCCCGCCCGGATCGACTCACTCGTCCAGCGCGTCATGGGCGCGACGATCCTCGACGACGGGACGCAGGTGGAGCGTTCTGCGATGTACCAGGGGTTGTCAGTCATGTCCCTGGAGATCTTCGCCCAGGCAGAGGCGCTTTCGCCACGGACCAGGTCGACCGCCCGTGCCCTGGCCGCGAAGGCCACGGAGGCCTGGGCCGTCCTCACCCACTCGGACCAGGACATCGCCCTGTTCAACGACAGCTGGTGGGGCGAGACGCCACGGTGCTCGGAGGCCACCGGTGTCCCTCCCGCTCCGCGCGGCTGGCTGCCGTCGGGCGGCTACCTCAAGTTCGCCGGCGCCGACGTCACGACGCTCATGGACCTTGGGGCGATCGGTCCGTCGTGGAATCCCGGGCACGGTCACGAGGATGCACTGTCGCTGGAGGTCGATGTTCGAGGGCGCAGGCTCCTGGTCGACCCGGGGACGTCCACCTATGACGCTGGCGCCCAGCGCCAGGCGGAGCGCGCTGCGGAGACGCACAACGCTCCCCGGTTCATCGATGCCTCGACGGCGACCTTCACCGGTAGCTTCCGAGTCGTCGAGATCCCGCCGGAGCCGGCGGTGTCCCACCTCGACCTGGCAGGCCAGTCGGTCGCTGCCGAGCTCGCGACGCCAGCGGGCACGGTCCATCGATCACTGGAGGTCTCGGATCACGGTGCCCGGGTGGTCGACCGTTGGGACGGTACGGCGCCGGGTGAGACGAGCATCCTGATCCCCGGTACGTGGACGCTCACGTTCGGCTCGGGGACGATCCTCTGCGAACAGGAGGACGTCGTGGCCGAGATCGTTCTCGAAGCGGGACAGGTTGTCGGCTCGCAGCAGGACACCTGGTCATCGGTCTTCGGGTTTCGAGAGGCCGCGACCCGGATCCGTCTCGCGCCCGACGACGCCTCCTCGCCGCGAGAGCTGGCCTTCTTGATCCGGCGTGGTTCAGAGGTCACGCCGATGTAACACACCTCGCATGTCGAACGGAACCTGTGGCAACCAGGCGCATATAGGCTGCCGCTGAATGTTCGGACCCGCGCAGGTGCGCACAGGGTTGGATCCGAGGTGGAGGAACCGTTGAAGATCGCTGTGCTGGGGCTCGGATATGTCGGCATGACCGCTGCGGCGTGCTTGGCAAGTGAAGGTCATGACGTCGTCGGCGTGGATCCCAACCGCTCGAAGCTCGACATCGTCAACGACGGCAGGTCGCCGATCCAGGAACCAGGTCTAGAGGACCTCGTGTCCGCGGCCGTCAAGGACGGCCGGCTCCGTGCGCAGTCGGAGCTGGACCAGCTGGTCGCTGAATGCGAGCTGGCGATCGTGTGCGTCGGCACGCCGAGCGCCGCCGACGGATCCCACAACATGGGGTTCATCGCCGAGGTCTCGAGGCAGCTCGCGCACCTCCTCTCCCAGCACCCGACGGCGCGGATGACCGTGGCTTACCGCTCAACGATCCGACCGGGTTCGATCGAGGAGCTGATCGCACCCATCTTCGACGCGGCGCTGGGGGCTGAGTCCTCTCGCGCCCGGATCGTCTACAACCCGGAGTTCCTCCGCGAGTCGACAGCGATCAGCGACTACTTCAACCCGCCCAAGATCGTGGTGGGGACGAGCGACGGTCTCCCGGATCCCGTCATGGACCGTATCCACATGAACCTGGACGCGCAGGTCTTCACCGTGGGCTACCGCGAGAGTGAGGTGACCAAGTTCGTCGACAACACGTTCCACGCCCTCAAGACCACGTTCGCCAATGAGATCGGCCGTGTCTGCGGTGAGCTCGGGATCAGCGCTGCCGCGGTGCACGAGATCTTCGTGTCCGACACCAAGCTCAACGTTTCCCCCTACTACCTGCGGCCAGGGGGTCCCTTCGGTGGGTCCTGCCTCCCGAAGGACGTGCGAGCGCTGCAGCACATCGCTAAGTCGGCCGGTGCGGCCACTCCGGCGATCAACGCCCTAATCGAGTCGAACGAGGCGCACAAGACCTTCATCTTCGAGATGGCGACCGCGGGTCTCGATGACGGTGCCGAGGTGTTGCTACTCGGACTGGCGTTCAAGGACAAGACGGACGACCTGCGGGAGAGCCCCAACATCGATCTCGCCCGCTCGATCATCGATGCCGGGTATCGTTTGGCGATCTACGATCCGTACGTCTCGCCGGAGAACCTCATGGGGCAGAACCTTGGCGTCCTCTCGGGATCCCCCTTCGTCAGGGATCTGCTCGTCTCGAAGGAGACGGCCGAGTCGAGGACGTGGGACCGAGTGATCGACTCCCGCTCCATCGCCGCGGACCTGGACCTCGACCTCGCCCTTGTCGCCGACGTCAACCGACTGGCCTAGGGGATCCGGGTGAGTGCAGACGTCCTCCCGAAGGCGATGGAATGTGAGCAGGCAGAGCAACGGCTGCGGATCGCAGTCGTCTACAGCCGCCTCCCCTTCCCGATGATGCGCGGCGACCAGATGACCGTCGCCCACCTCCTGGCGTACCTCGCCAAGCGCGGACACACCGTGGACCTCTACACGCTCGATCTCGACGGCGAGGTCTCCGAGGTCCAGCACGCGTGGCTCCAGGAGGCCTGCAGGACCGTACGCGTCTTCCGCCACTCCCGCGCGAGCAAGGTGTGGGGGCTGGTCCGAGGCTCGATGCGGCTCCTCCCCCTCCAGGTCGCCATCTTCTGGAACCGCGCCATGGCGCACGAGCTTCGCAGGTCGCTGGGACAGGCCCAGTACGACATCGTCTACAACTACTACCCGCGGACCGCTCCGGCGGTGGAGCACGCCGTCGGGTCCGGGGGAACCCCCAAGACGTTCCTCGCGCTGCAGCTGTCGCAGACGTTGAACACGCGACGGATGGCCCAGCACGAGTCGCGATGGTTCTGGCGACTCGTCTACAACGTCGAGGCCCGCCTGATGGGGCGGTACGAGTCGCGTGTGTGGCAGAGGTTCGACCGGACGATGCTGATCGGACCCGCCGACGTGCAGGCGATCGAGCAGCAGTGCCGTGAGCACGGCCAGCCCACGATCGACAACTGGCTCTATGGCGCCCACGGGACCGACACGACGAAGTACCTCGCTGCCACCGACGAGGAGATCGTGGAGAACCGCGTGGTCTTCTCGGGCTCCATGTTGTACCCGCCCAACGTGCAGGCGGCCCTGTGGTTCGTCGACCGGGTCTGGCCGCTCGTGCGGTCCGAGGTCCCGGAGGCCTCGTTCTTCATTCAGGGTCGGGACCCGGTGGACGAGGTGCGCGCGCTCGACGGCAGGGACGGCATCGTCGTCACCGGGACGGTGCCCGACGTCGGCGAGATCATCCGCTCGGCGGCGGTGTGTGTCAATCCGATGCTCGCGGCCGGAGGGATGCAGAACAAGCTGCTCGAGTACATGGCGTCGGCCAAGGCGGTCGTAGCCTCCAACGTCGCGAACGAGGGGATCAGAGCCCCCGACTCCACGCTGCGCGTCGCAGACGACCCCCGCGAGTTCGCCCGGGAGGTGGTCGTCCTGCTCCGTGACCCCGTAGCCGCGAGTGCCCTGGGTCAGCGAGCCAGCGACCACGTCAGGACGCACTGGACGTGGGAGAGTCACTTTCGCCTGCTCGAGGAGGCGTTCGTCGACGAGCTCGGCGCCGATCACCCGAGCACCCCGGGCTAGCGGCGCATGCTGATCGCGGTCTCCTTGCGGTACGCCGGACTGTTGCTCCAGTTCGTCGTTCTGGCGGTGCTCGCGCAGCGACTGCCGCCTGAGAGCTACGGGACATACGTCCTCGTCCTCGGGGTCGTCCTGCCGACGTACTTCCTGGTCGGTCTGGGCTCCTCGGAGTGGTTCGTACGGGACGTGCCGCAGCTGAGGTCGTCGGAGCGGGACGCCACCCTCCCAGGTCTTGCGGGCGCGGTGCTCACCGCCGTCTTCTTCTCGGGCCTCGCCACAGCGGTGGTCGTCGCTGCCCTGGTGGCGATGACAGAGCTCAGGACGGCGGCGCTGGTTTTCGCTGGAGTCATGGTGATCTCCGCCGGACTGATGTTCAACGGGGCTCAGCTGCTGCTGGGCTCCGGATCCGGACGACTCGGCGCCTTCTTCTTCTACCCCGCCCTGAACATCGCCATCGCGGCCTCTGCGCTGCCCGTCGTCATCGTGGCGTCCCAGCCGACGTTCACGCAGGTCGCCACGGCCGCGGGGGCGGCCGCGGCGCTGGGTGGCACGGTCGCCGTCATCGCAGCCTTGCTGGCCTGCGGCGTCGGCAGGCCGGACCTGCGCCAGCTCGTCTCCCGGGGGCCACTGGGGCTACGACTCGCGGGTGCGCGAGCCGCGTACTCCCTGGGGCTGTGGATGCCGACTCTCGTAGCTGGAGCGGTTCTCTCGGCAGCCGAGGCCGGGGAAGTCGGCACTGCAGGGCGGATCGCGGTTGCTGTTTCGGCGATCACGGCGGCGTTCAGGTTCATGGTCCGGCCGGCGTTCGCTAGAGCGGGGAGCGATGGAAACCTGGAAGAGATCCGTCGACTATGCGCCCGGCTCTCCGGTGTCGCATCCGTGCTGGCAGCAGGCGCTCTGGTTGCCAACATCGCGCTTGGCGAAGGCGTACTGTCCTGGATGTTCGGTCCCGGCCTCAGCGCTCTGCCCACCCTGCTCTCGATTCTCCTTGTGGGCGTGCTGGCTGAGGCCCTGGTGGGCCCGGCCGACGAGGTGCTGAAGATGTTGGGCTTCGAGTCGGCAATCCTGGGGGCCTACTGCGTGATGCTTCCTCTCCAGCTCGCGGCTTTGGTGCTCGCGGGAAGCGCAGCTGGCATGAACGGTCTGGCGGTCGCGCAGGTCGGCTACTACGGCATCACGTCCCTCGCCGTCCTTCTGCTGGTGCGGTGGAAGGTCGGGGTGTGGCTCGGGCCGTTGGCGGGCGTCGGGCGGCCGAGGAAGGTGAGGTTGTGACCGCACGATCGACCGTTCGTCCTGTGTCCAGATCAGGCTCGGGAACTGAAGCGTGGGGCCAGAGATCCCTCTTCGCTGTCCTCGTTCTGTGCTTCCTGCCGTATCTGGCGTTTGGTCCGATCGCGGCACCCTCGCAGGTCCAGCCGTGGGCCTCCATCGCGGCCTGGCTTTGGGTATTCGCCCGCCTTGCACGCCACGGATTATCGATCAACGCACCCCAGTGGTTCGTCATCGGCTTCAGCGTGTGGTTCATGCTCTACGTCTACCAAGGCGAGGGCTTCGACCTCTCCGTGTACTTTCGGCGGTCCGCCGCGTTCCTGCTGAGTGTCGGGATCATGCTCGCTTGCCAGTACGCGCAGCCGCGGACGGTCTGGAGGGCCCTCTGCACGGCGCTTCCCCTATGGTTCGGCTTCGCCCTGCTGCGCTATGCCGCCCCTTCCGTGTACTTCTCCCTCGTGACCCCCTTCGTGCCGACTGTGGTGGTCTCGAACGAACGCGGCAGCTCGAGCCTCGCGCCAGAGGCAACGGACTTCGGCTTCACGATGGTCTTCCTGCTCGCAATCGCCATGGTGGTGAGGGCGAGGATGGCTCGGGAAGGGGTCAGTCTCCCGAGATGGCCGCTGGCCCTGGCCGTCCTCTGTGCGGTCGCGTCCTTGTCTGGAACGGGAATCTTCGGGCTTGCCCTGGTGGCAGGTATAGCTTTGGCGACGGCGAGGTCACGCAGCGGTCGCGGCGGTCGACTAGGACGGTTCATCCTCCTGGTTGTCGTCGGGTTCGCCGCACTCTTCGTGCTCAGCACTGTGGCCGAGACCGGCATCAGAGGCGTGGACCTGCTCGCAGTCGCGGTGACGTCGCCCGGAGAACTGCTGAACTCGACTGCGTCCTACCGCATTGCCCACAACCTCGTGGGCTTGTTCGGCTTCTTCGACTCCAACTTCCTCGGGTATGGAGCGGGGTCGTTCCTCGTCGAGGGATACCAAGTTTATCTCCGCCACGACGTGGGAGGCTTGCTCGGACTTGCGGGTTACTACGCCCAGAACGTCCCGGCCACGCTGGTGCAATCACCCGTCTCTTTCATCGCCGTCATCTTGCTCGAGTACGGACTCGCCGGGCTGCTTTTCCTAATCCTCGTCTTCACTATTCCCTTCCGCTCCGCGATGCCCCTCGCGACCCTCGCAGGCTCGCTGATGGTGATTGCCTGGGCGCAGAGTTTCCCGGCCGCTTGGCCACTCTTCTGGGTGATGCTGGGCATCGCCATGAGTCCGCGGTTTCGCCAAAGCGGGACGCCACGGAAGTCCGAGAAAGGAAGACCGTGAAGAACGAACAGGCCGCGGAATTTGGTTACATCAGTGGACTCGATGGACTAAGGCTCTTCGCCGTGGGGATCGTCGTGGTACGCCACTTCGAGATCGTCGAGGTGCTCCCCGGCGGCTTTGGTGTGTCCGTGTTCTTCTTCATCAGCGGATTTCTCATCAGTCGACTGTTGCTTGCGGAGGAGAAGCGGCGAGGACAGATCGGTCTTCGCCCCTTCTACGTCAGACGATTTATCAGGTTGTTGCCGCCGCTGATCTTGATGGGCGTTGTGGCGGTACCGGTCTTGTGGCTCCTTTATCCGGAGGAGTTCTCGGGGCTGCAGATTGTCCTGTCGTTCCTCTACCTCGGGAACCTAGTGAAGTTCGGGGGGGACCTGTTCGGTTGGCCGATCGGGCTTCCCGCCTTCGAGCCGCTGTGGAGTCTCGCGGTCGAGGAGCATTTCTACCTCCTCGTCCCGGCCGCGCTGCTCCTCCTCCGAACTGCACGCTCGAGAATCAACTTGATGATCGTGATCATCGTGGCTGCCCTGATCTTGAGATTGGTCGTATTCCAGATCTGGCCGATCGAGACAGCAGACGAGATCAACTACCACTTCACGCTTACCCGGATCGATTCGATGGCGTGGGGCGTCTTGCTCACTCTGCTCCTGGAGGCTAGGAGACTATCCATCGAGCACAGGCCTGCGTGGCAGGGTCATGCACTTGTCTTCGGTGGTGGGCTGTTCATGATCGCGACGATGGTCCACTGGTCTACGCTCTACGAGGTTGCGCTCAAGTACACGGTGCAAAGTTTCGCGATCGGAGTATTTCTTTCGGGCGTTCTGTTTGCAGCCAACTACGGCTGGCTGCGACGGTGTCTCGAAACGAGACCTGTAGTTCACCTGGGCCGGATCAGCTACGAGATCTACCTCTGGCACCTTCCGCTTCTAGCCATAGTGGTGTACTTCGTGGACTCTCGAATTCTTGCCGTATCCGTGTCGCTGGGACTCACTGTGATCGTCTCCGACATCGCGTATCGAATGACGACGAGGAGATTGAGCCAACTAAGGCGACGTTTCGGCGGCCACCCGGTCTCCTAGTCGGATCGCCTACCCCCAAACGTGCTGAGGGGACGTCGTCGATCCCGGCGTGATGGAGTCGCATTGTCGGGGGTTGGGAACAATCGCCCTCGGACCGTTCTCCAGTTGGTCCCGACGCCCGATTTAGCCCAGGTTGACCGGTCCGAGAGGTGGCGCGAACTTCAACTGGTGTGTGGTCCTTTCCGGTGGGGGGGTAGTCCCTAGTAGGCGCCGTCGGAACCGATTACTGCTCGTACGGTTCGCCACAGAATGATCAGGTCCCCAGTCATGGACCAGTTCTCGACGTAGTAGGTGTCCAGGCGGATCGCGTCTTCCCATGTCAAGTCTGACCGGCCCGACACCTGCCACAGTCCGGTCATGCCAGGCAGGACGCGCAGGCGGCGATGGGCGACGTGGTCGTAAAGGTCCACCTCGAACTGACGCTGGGGCCGCGGGCCGACGAGGCTCATCGTTCCGAACAGGACGTTGAAAAGCTGCGGCAGCTCGTCGATGGAGTAGCGGCGAAGGAACCGACCAACCGACGTGATGCGCGGGTCGTCCTTGAGCTTCGCTAGAGGTCCGACGTCCTGGCCTTGCTCGGAAAGTAGATCGGCAAGTCTCTGGTCGGCATTGAGGTGCATCGACCTGAACTTGATCATCCCGAACGGCTCTCCGTCGCGTCCAATGCGCTCCTGTCGGTAGAAGACCGGACCGCGACTTGTCAGCTTTACGGCTAGCGCCGCAGTGAGGAGAACTGGGGAGAGGAGAACGATGAGTCCCAAGGAACCCACTCGATCGAACACTCGCTTGGGCCAGGTAGCCGCGTCACCGTAGGTCGGCTTCTGGACGCTGAGAAAGGGCAGCTTGCCGACGGCGCTGAGCTGGATCCTCGAGCCGGACACGTCGACGACGTTGGGAGACACGAGCAGGTCGACATCGCGGTTCTCGAGCTCCCACGTGAGCTCCTTGAGGCCTGCATGCCCCAAGTGCTCGCTGTCCGTAACGATCACCAACGTGGCTTCGGCGACCGCGAGCGCCTGGGACAGATCTCTCTCAGTGCCGAGGACGGGCACGAAAGCGTCCGGGATGGGAAGCCACTCGTTGAGAGAGCTCGCTCGATCAGGTACCCACACGCCCGTCACCCGCACGCCAGAGCGCGCGTTGCCACGCAAGTGACGGGTGATGTCCTCTGCTGACCGGATGCCTCCGACGACCAGGGCATTGGCGATCAACCCACCGCGATCGCGCCGTCGATGGAGCCATGACCGCCAGAACTTGCGGCCTGCCAGCAGTCCCGCCAGGCCGAGGGGGAAAGTGATGGCGAGATAGCCGCGTGACGAATCGAACTTCAAGACGAGCGAGGCGATCGCCACGAGCCCGAAAAACGTGACCGAGGCTCGAATCAGTCGGCGGTACTCCTCGACGCCGTCACCAAGGATGCGAGCGTCGCGCGTCCGGTAGGCCTGGAGCGCGAGTGACCAACCGATCGCAAGGATCGCGCCGAAGGTCCAGTAGGTGAACGAGAAAGGGCCGGCGGTGCGCACGTCGGACTCGACGCCGAAACGGAGCGCGGCACCGATCAATGCGGCAGCGAGAAGGACACCCACGTCGGTCAAGAACAGGTGGTGGGCGAACGACTTGTGCCACGGCGCGAGACGCGGGGGGTGCTCGTTGATGGCCGGTAGCTCCAGAGGTGAGGGGGACGCCGATGCTGAGGGTCGCGGCGTTCCGGCCACCCACGACGGGCTGACCGAACTGTTCGTCTTGTCGAAGTCGTGAAGGGTCATGCGCGCCGATCCACAGAGCTGGTTCTTGAGCGGACACCTGATTTCCGCACACGGCCAGGCTAGACGGGTTGGTCTGCGGGATCGACCGATTCGTGTAAACGAGGCGTGACGATCAGAGCGATCGTCGGTGATCTCGGGCACGCAGAGGCCTTCGGAGCGGCGTTCGAGGACTGAAGACCAGGGCAGAAGGGCCATGATCGCGTCTCACATCTTAGACTTTCCTCCAGGTGTGGAAGATCGGGTGACAACCGCTTGAACGGCCGAGTAACGTTCTTGATGAAGCCCCGCTGACTCACCCCCCGAGGTCAGCGGGGCTTTCCTATGCCATCGGCTTGCTTGTCGCGGGTGGCCTTGGCGTCATGACCGATCGCATCGGCACTCCACCTCGACGAGACCATCCATCATCCAGGGGGATCGATGAGCGACCACGCCAAGCGACGACTGCACGAGCAGCGACCGGAACCGACCCAGGGCGAGAGGTTCCGCTACGTCGCGGTGCTGCTCCTTGCCGTGGCCACAGCGGTGCTCGTGGTGCAGGCCCTCCAGGCTGCGTGAGCAAGACCACCAGGCGGCGTCACCTGCCCGACATCTGACCTCCCTACCGTTGAGGTGGGAGGTCGGCCATGAAGAAGACATGGAGACGCTGGCGGTGCCGCATGAAGTACGGCACCGCGTGCCCGCACGCCGAGCTGCACCACCGCAGAGCCGGCCGGTAGCGCTCAGCCGAGCGACACCGAGTCGTTCGCCGGGTTCGGGTCCACGTTGCCCGGTGCGCTGACCGTCGCCAGGAACCCTTCGGTCGCGCCCGGACCCCACCAGAAACGGATGGGCTGCGGGTTCGGAGTCGACGCCTCGCACGAGCGGGTTGTGCCGACCTCCGTGCAGCTCCAACCGTCGCCGCCCCACAGCGAGACCTCCATGCCCGGCGGCAGCTCGACGTGCAGGAGCGGGGTCACCGTCGACGACGTGACCGCGAGCGTCACCTCGTAGACGTTGCCGGGAACGGCTTCGAGCACGGTGACGGCGAGGTCCTCACCCTCCTCGGGTGGCTCGACGGGTTCGGTGGGCTCATCGACAGGCTCGGAGGGCGAGGGGGTGGGCGAGGGGTTGAGAGTGGGCTCCTCGACGGGCTCGGAGGGCGATCGTGGGTTGGACGGTCTCAGCCCCTCGACAAGCTCGGGGGGCGTGGGTTGGGCGAGTGGTGCGGAGGTCGGCTCCTCGACGGGCTCGGAGGGCTTGGGGGTGGGCTCCTCGACAGGCTCGGAGAGCGGTGGTGGGTCGGAGGGCGCGAGGGGCGCGGTTGCGGCGGCGCTGGGGACGGTCGTGTCGTCGGGCGGGCTCAGGAGGGAGACGCCCACCGCCGTCGCGCCGACCAGGGCCATCACGATCGTGGCGCCGGCGGCGATCGCTGCTGCCGACTCCATTGCGCTGAGCGCGGCCGCGCTGCCCTTGGGCGTGCGGGTGGCGCTGCGCGCCGCGGGGGTCGCGCCACCCTTGGGGGTGCGGGAGCCGGCGGCGGTGGACGCGGCGGCGGCGACCTTCGGGGAGTCGACGGCGATGGACGCGGCGACGCCGTCCTGGGGGGAGCGGGGGCCGCGGGTCGTCGCGTCGTCGGGGCCGTTCCCGGACCCGACGGGCCCTGACCCGAAGGCGGCCACGCCTGGTGCTCCCAGCAGGGCCGGCGGGAGCAGGAGGCCGAGGTCCGCGGTGATGCCGCCCACCAGGACCGCCGCCTCGCGGCAGTCGTCGCACACCTCGAGGTGCGCCTCCACCCTCGCGCGGGCGCGCGGCCGCAGCCGGCCCCGGTCGTACGCGGGCAGCAGCTCGCGCACCTCGCGGCACTCGGGATCGTCCGTCTGGCCCAGGTGGGCGGTGAGGTAGGCGTTGCGCAGACCCTCGCGAGCCCGCAGGGCGAGCGACGACACCGCGTTCGGCTTGATGCCCAGCACCTGGGCCACCTGCTCGGGTGACTCGTCGTGGATGGTCGTGTGCCACAGCACTGCCTGCCAGCGCTCTGGGAGCGTGGCGAACGCCTGCGCCAGCAGGCTCGACTCACCGCGCAGCGCGATGCCGTCGGCGACGGTCGGTGCATCGGGCGCGGTCTCGAGGTCGTCGTAGAGGTCCTGGCGCGACGCCGCCTTCGACGCCGCGTAGAAGCCGTTGCGCACCGAGGTGAGCAAGTAGGGCCGGAAGGCGAACTGCGGGCCCGCGCCGTTGCGCACCGCGCGCAGCACTGCCACGAACGCGTCCGACGCCAGGTCCTCGGCCGCCGATGCGCCGGCGAGCGCACCCGCGAGGCGCACCGCCGAAGGGTGGTGGCGCTCGAACAGCCGCCCGGCGGCGTCGTCGTCACCGTCGCGGTAGCGCTGCAGCAGCTCGGCGTCGCTCGGGTCGAGGAAGAGGTTGGTCATCGTTCGCATTCAGCCGGAGAAGGTGGGTCTTCTTCCAGGAGACCGCAGTGCCCGGCTCGTCACGCACCTTCGCGCAGAAACTTCTTCGCGGTCGTGCGTGACCAGTGGGGCGGTCCGCACTCCTCCTAGTCGTCAGGGCAACGCACCGTCGAGGGAGAGCGAGGAACAGATCGTGACCGTCCGTGCCATCAGCGCCTCGAGTGGTCCGGGCGGGTCGGGCGCCACCGACGCCGACGTGGCCCGTGCACGGGCCCTGCTGGCTCGTTGCACGCCCGGCGGCCCGTGCCAGCCCGCCCTCGCGGGTCGGCTCGGACATCTGCAGGCCCGTCGTGGTGCCGACCTGCACACCCTCCTCGCCTGCGTCGACGACACCCTCGTCGGCGCCGGCCGGGCACCGGCTGCCCCGCACGTCGCCTGCGCGGCGCTGGCGGCGTGGGCCGCCGAACGCGCCCGACTGGGGCTCGGCGCCGACGACCCACTCACCGGCTTGGCCGGCGCCGACCAGCTGCGCGACCAGCTCGCTGCGGCCGGCGGGCACGGCCCGCAGCGCGTCCTCGTGGCCGAGGTGATGCTCGATCAAGCGGAGCAGAGCGCCCGGGGGTCGGCGGGCGGCGTCGAGTCCGAGCTGACCCTCGCGCTGGTGCGGGCCGTCCTCGACGACGGCATCGCGCCGTGCGCCGTGTGGTCGCGGCTCGGCACCCATCGCCTGGGCGCCGTGGTCGACGACGGCGGCGTCGCCGGGCTCGCCGCCTCGGTGGGCCGCGCCCGACGCTGGCTCGCGCGGTGGCGCGACGACGTGGACGTCGCCGCCTGGTTCGAGCCGGTGCCAACCGATCCCAGCGCGCGCGGCGCGCTGGTCAGAGACCTCGCCATGTAGGGCGAGCGGTCGTCGTCCACGGACCCGTACAGGGGTCGGGTCCGCGGTGGGCAGGTGGGAGACCTGCCCCTCGGGGGGACGGCGACCAGGACCGGCGGTGGCGCGGCCCTCGGGTGCCGATCTGGAGGATCGGCGTCAGCGGGCCCGCGCCGCTGCCGGTCCGATCGGCGGGTGGCCGGTCAGCTGCCGACGTCGAACGTCGGGCTCGGTGCCGCGGCCGGGTGGTCGGTCACCGGCTTCTTCTTCGACGGGGCGATCGAGGTCGGGCGGTCCCGCACGAACTCCTTCTCCATCCAGTGCGCACGGTTCCGGCCCGTGCGCGGGTCCCAGAAGTCGCACAGCACCAGGTCGCCGGACGTGGCGGTGGCCGTGGCCGGGACGAGCTCCTTGACCGTCTCCTCCCCGTGGTCCCAGAGGCAGCCCACCCAGACGGGGCGGGGGTCGAGCAGCGCCGTCACCGTTCCGGACGGTTCTGGCTGCTCGTTGATCAGGAGACTCATACCGCAAACGTAGGTTGCGAACACTTTTTGAACAAGTATGGCGAGCCTGGGTGAGGCATCACACCAGCTCGCGGTTGGCGAACTGCTCCAGCTTCTCGCACACGAACGAGACGTGTCGGTGCAGCCAGACGGTGGCCGCGGGGCCGAAGGAGTCCGACGATGCGTCGACGGAGTAGGTCACCAGGCTGCCGCCCAGGTGGTCCGTGAGCACCAGCTTCTCGTCCAGGTCGGCGATCGGCGTCTCGGTGCGCAGCGCGAGGCACTCGGCTTCCTCGAAGTCCGTCACCTCCACCGTGGCGTCGACCCCGTGCAGGCCGTTGTTGTGCTTGCACACGTACGAGGACGTCGGCTCGAGCAGGGGGCCGTCGGTCGACGCGCACTCCTCCAGCGCGCTCCACTGCGAGATGGTCTCCAGCGCCACCAGCTCGGCCCAGAGTCGTTCGCGGTCCAGCGAGGACTCGATCTCGTAGCCGTCGACCAACATTCCTCGACGGTAGAGGCGCGCGACTGTGCTCGCATGGCGAGGCGCGTCTGCGCCGGTCCGCTGGACAGTGACCTCGGACCGGCTCGCTCAGGCGATGGAGTGTGTCGGCAAGAAGTGCGACAGAAGCCGCAGACTGGGGAGGGAAGGCTTCGACGAAGTTTCGTGCTCGAACGTTCAACTGCCGGTCTAGGATCGACCGATGGGTAGATTCCGAATCCTGTGTGATGGTGACGTCCAGGCCGAGGGTCCATCGAGCTCGGTGTTGCAGGCGACGAAGCGGGCGCTCGAGATCCGAGCCGAGGACAAGAGCCCCGATCGTGAGTTCGCTGTCGACGAGCTCGTGGGCGGAGAGTGGCGCCGTGCGGTGACTCTCCATCCCGTGGCGGGAGCCGTCTGACGCCGTAGGTGGGTCAGGTGCGTGCCCACGATGCGCAAGGTGGGCCCGCGGCTGCAGCTCCGTTGCCTCGAATCGTCCTGCGCAACGTTCAGCCAGGCGGACGCCGGCAAGACCAAGCGGATGGCGGTGGTTCTGCGAATCTACGTCTACGTCATGAGCACGTCCCACCCGTTGCTCACGCAGCATGAGGGCAGCGGCCTTTTGAGCCTCCGCAATCCGGTCCTTCTGCGCAGCATCGCGAGTTCTCGTGGATGACGGACCCGTTCCACATTTCGCGTTCGGAACCACAAATTGCCTGCAACGCCAGCGCGCGGGTGACATTTCCCACTTGTTACATCCCGGTAGATGAAAAGTTCTTCAACTCCGGTACGGTCGCTGCAACCCATGGCGGGGCAGACCCGCCAGAACGTGTCCCCGTACGGGGCAACGAGAGGAAACGACACGATGGCAGACGTGGCGGCAGCGCTCGACCAGGCTGGACTCACCAACGAGCACGTGCGCGAGTACGTGCAGCACTGGGCGGGGGTGACGGGTGCCGCGCGGGTCGAGGTCGTCTCGGCCGCTGACGACGCCCGCCTGATCGAGGAGGCGCTCGAGGCCGGGGAGCTTCTCCCCGCCGGCGAGGGTCGCTACTACTCGCGGTCCTACTTCAAGGACACCGCCCGCGCCGAGGAGCGCACCATCGTCGCCACCAGCGACGAGAACGACAAGGGCATCTACAACAACTGGCGTCCGTCCTCGGAGATGAAGGACAAGCTGGTCGGCCTCATGACCGGCGCGTCCGAGGGCAAGACCATGTACGTCATCCCCTACCTCATGGCACCGAAGGGCTCGCCCCTGTCGGAGTACGCCGCCGGCGTCGAGCTCACCGACAACCGCAACGTCGTCATGCAGATGATCCGCATGGCCCGGGTCGGCTCGGAGTACGTGAACGACCTCGGTGACTCCTTCGTGCGCGCCGTCCACGTGACCGGCGACCTCGAGAACCTCGGCCAGGGCACCCCCGACGACAAGCGCTACTTCGTCACCGTCGCCGACGAGCGCACCATCCTGCACTTCGGCTCGTCCTACGGCGGAAACGCGCTGCTCGGCAAGATCGCCCACGGCCTGCGCCAGGGCTCCTACGACGGCTGGAAGAACGGCTTCCTCGTGGAGCAGTTCATGCTGCTCGGCATCGTCGACAAGGAGACCGGCAAGAAGTACCACATCTGTGGCGGCTTCCCGTCCGCGTCGGGCAAGACGAACCTGGCCATGACGCTCGCGCCCGACGCCCTCGGCGACCGCTACTACGTCGAGTTCTACGGCGACGACATCGCGTGGTTGTGGGTCGGCGACGACGGCAAGCTCTACGGCATGAACCCCGAGAACGGTGTGTTCGGCGTCGCGAAGGACACCAACTCCAAGACCAACCCCGGCGCCGTCGACTCCATCGTCGAGGGCACCGGCGCCATCTTCACGAACGTCGCCTACAACACCAAGACCCAGGAGGTCTGGTGGGAGGGCAAGGGCGACAAGCCCACCGATCTCGACGGCTGGGAGGACTGGAAGGGCGACGTGATCGCCGACCGCACGGGCGACGAGGTCGACGCCCCCTGGGCCCACCCCAACAGCCGCTTCACCACCACGCTGGAGAACGTGCCCAACGTGGCCGCGGACTTCGAGGACCCGAAGGGCGTCGAGATCCACGGCGTCATCTTCGGTGGCCGCACCCGTGACCGTGAGCCGCTCATCCGCGCCATCGACGACGTCGCCGAGGGTGTCTACGACGGTCTGACGCTCGGTGCCGAGGCCACGGCCGCGGCCGACGGCCTCGAGGGCGTGCTGCGCTACGACCCGATGTCGATGCGTCCGTTCATGTCCTACGGCGAGGGCGACTACGCCGCGCACTGGCTCGAGGTCTTCAGCCGCACCACGAAGAAGCCCGTGTTCGCGCACGTCAACTGGTTCCAGCGCGGCGACGACGGGCGCTTCCTGTGGCCGGGCTACCGCGAGAACCTGCGCCCCCTCGTGTGGCTCATGCAGTACATGAACGGCGAGGTCGAGGGTCAGCGCACGCCCGTCGGCGTCATCCCGACCCGCGACGAGCTGCTGCTCGAGGGCCTGGACGACCAGGCGCTCGCCGACCTCGACACGATCCTCACGATCGACGTCACGCGCTGGCGCGAGGAGATCGGGCACCGCCAGGTGCACCTGGAGCAGTTCCGCGACCTGCCCGAGGAGATCTGGGAGGCGCACCGCCGCGTCGCTGCCGCACTCGAGGCCGCTGCAGCCGACGACGCCTGAGCTGGTGGGCGACACCAGCGCACCACTGCACCACAGCAAGGCCGAGCTCTTCCGCACGCTCGGGCACCCGGTCCGCATCCGGGTGCTCGAGCTGCTGGAGGCCAGGCCCATGGCCGTGCGCGAGCTGCTCGCCGACATTGACGTCGAGTCGTCGTCGCTGTCGCAGCAGCTGGCAGTGCTGCGTCGCGTCGGGCTCGTGACCTCCACCCGGCAGGGCGGCACCGTCGAGTACGCACTGGCGACTGACCGGGTGGCGGACCTGCTGCACGCCGGTCGAGCGCTGCTGGGTGCGCTCGACTGACCCCTGCTCGTCCTGTCCTTCGGCCCCTCTCGTCTCGAGTGGGGCCGAAGGTCTGTGGAGGGCTGGTACCTTGGTCACGTATTCGAACAGGTGCTTGCTTCCTACCTGATTCTGCCTCTACGATGGGAGTAGATCAGCAGGAGGAAGCATGAGCGTCGCCGCACTCGACACCCACCCGGTGCCGTCGTGCGTGCACGGACTCCACGCCCTGCTCGACACGGTCCCCACCAGCGCGTGGGACGGTCTCGACCCCACCGAGGTCCGACGACTCCTCGCCGAGATCGGCCGTGCCGAAGCACGCCTGTCGGCCCACAAGATGGCCGCGGCGCGTGTGCTGGAGAAGGCCCGCAAGGCCGCGGCGAACGGCGACGGACCACGCCCCGGGGCGGGCACCTCGACCGGCGCGACGATCTCGTTCGACTTCGGTGGGGACCGCGGCGGGGCCGATGCCCTGGTGAACACGGCGCAGCGGATCGAGGAGCAGACCACCCTCACCGAGAACGCGCTCGCCGCCGGAGTGATCAGCACCAAGCAGGCCGACCTGATCTCCCGCGCGTTGGCCAAGCTTCCCGACGACGTGACCGCAGAACAGCGTGATCAATGCGAAGAGACCTTGCTGAAGGACGCGCAGCGGCTGACTCTGAAGGACCTTCGCCGCAGGGCCGCCCGGATCACCGAGACCTACCGTAAGACGACCGACGATGTCGACGCCGACGAGGACGAGATCCTCCGGAAGAAGGAAGAGGCCGCGCGGGCGAAGACGTCGTTCTCCATGTGGGACAACAACGACGGCACGGTCACCGGCCGGTTCACCCTCCCCGAAGCACAGGGCGCGATGCTCAAGACCGCGCTGGATGCCCTCGCGGCCCCGCACCAGAAGGTCGGGACCGTGAACGCTGCGACCGGCGAGCACGACGAGGTGGGGTTCGGGCAGTCCTACCCCCAGCGCCTCGGACACGCGTTCGCCACCCTGGTCGAGCACCTGCCCGCCGACCAGCTCCCGTCCAACGGCGGCGTCTCCGCTGTCGTGACTGTGAACCTCGATCTCGACACCCTCATGGGCGGCATCAAGGCCGCCGGGCTGTCGGACGGCACCCGCATCAGCGCCGGAGAAGCACGACGGCTCGCCTGCTCCGCGCAGATCGTGCCCATGGTGTTGAACGGGAAGCCGCTCCCCCTCGACCTCGGGAGTGCGAACCGGTACTTCAACCAGGCATCCCGCCGGGCGATGGAGAAGCGCGACCGCGGCTGCACCGCACCCGACAACTGCGACCGAGACGCCAGGTGGACCGAGGCCCACCACCTCAACCCCTACGCCATCTCCAAGACCACCGACATCCGCGACGGCGCACTCCTGTGCCCGTTCCACCACCACCGCGCCCACGACCAAGGCTGGATCGGACGGATCCACCCCGACGACGGCCACGTCGAGTGGAAGCTCCCCGGCTCCGACACCTGGCAACGCAACCAACGTTGGCGACCCTGACACTCGACCACCACGACACCCCGACCCATCGGTCGGGGCAGTCGTGCTGCCCGACCAACGCTGAACCGCTCAGGGTGGTCTCGATACACCTCCCCTCGCTGGCGCTCGTGGAGGCACTCGACCACCGAAGGCTGGACCGCCGGGCGTGACCCGCGCTCGACCACCGAGTGCTGGACCGCCGGGCGTGACCCGCACTCGACCACCGAGTGGGGCGCGGGAAGGGGGTCAGTCGTTGCCGAAGAGGTCGCGGGTGTAGACCTTGTCGGCCACGTCGGCGAGCTCGTCGGTACGGCGGTTCACCACGATCACGTCGCTGCGGCGCTTGAACTCGTCAAGGTCGCGCAGGACCTCGGAGCCGAAGAAGGGCTCGTCGGGGAGCAGGGGCTCGAAGACGATCACCTCGGTGCCCTTGGCCTTCAGGCGCTTCATCACGCCTTGGATGCTGGAGGCGCGGAAGTTGTCCGAGCCGGCCTTCATGACCAGCCGGAAGATGCCCACCGTCCGCGGTCCGCGGCGCAGGATGTCCTCGGCCACGAAGTCCTTGCGGGTCGTGTTGGCGTCCACGATCGCGCCGATCAGGTTCTGCGGCACCGACTCGTAGTTGGCCCGCAGCTGCCGGGTGTCCTTCGGCAGGCAGTAGCCGCCGTATCCGAACGACGGGTTGTTGTAGTGGCTGCCGATGCGCGGATCGAGACCCACGCCCTCGATGATCTGTCGGGTGTCCAACCCGGTGAGCGCGGCGTACGTGTCCAGCTCGTTGAAGTACGCCACCCGCAGCGCCAGGTAGGTGTTGGCGAACAGCTTGATCGCCTCGGCCTCCGTGGAGCCGGTCAGCAGCACCGGCACGTCGTCGTCGAGGGCACCCTCGCGGAGCAGCTCGGCGAAGGCCTTGCCCTCGGCCGTCTCCGAGCCCACGACGATCCGCGACGGGTGCAGGTTGTCGTGGAGCGCGCGACCCTCCCGCAGGAACTCCGGCGAGAAGATGATGGTCCTGCCCGGGTGCTCGTCCCGGATGCGTGTCGTGAACCCCACCGGCACCGTCGACTTGATGACGACAGCCGCCGCGGGGTTCGCAGAGCCCGCCGCCGCGATGACGCTCTCCACCGAGCTGGTGTCGAAGAAGTTGGTCCGCGGGTCGTAGTCGGTGGGCGTGGCCACCACCACGAAGTCCGCGCCTGCGTAGGCCGCGTCGGCGTCCGTGGTGGCCGTGAGGTCCAGCGGCTTCTCCGCCAGATACTGCTGCAGCTCCACGTCGTCGATGGGCGAGGTGCGGGCGTTGATCTGTGCGACCTTCGCAGCGTCGACGTCGACCGCCACCACCTCGTGACGCTGCGCCAGGATGACGGCGTTCGAGAGTCCCACGTACCCCGTGCCGACCACTGCGATCTTCATAAGGGAAGCGTAGAGGGCCCAGGTGTCCGCGACGTGTCCGTCGGTCGCGCCACCATCCGCGACACGACACGTCGACGGGACCGAGTCGCTTCCTGGGACCGGCGGTGACCTTCGGTATGGTCTCCCTGCCCCCGCCGCTTCTATTCACCCCTGGAGGAGGCGGCGGGGGACATCACCTCCGCGCCGTGTCGGTCAGCCCTCGTCGGGCAGCAGCAAGTCGGTGCGTTGCGCGTAGCGGCTCAGCCGGTCCTGGACGAGGCGCACGTGGTCGTGCAGCCACACGGTGACCGCCGGGCCGAACATCGACGACGAGGCCGATGCGGAGTACCGCACGATCGTGCCGCGGCCGTCCGGCTCGAGCACGATGCGCTCGTTCACCACCGCCATGGGCGACGTGGTGCGCAGCCGGAGCTCCTCGGGCGGGTCGAGGTGCGTGACGACCACGGTGGCGTCGAGCTGGTCCGCGCCGTGCTGCAGCGAGCAGAGGTACGACTGTGCGCGAGCGAGGAGGTCGGAGTCGGTCGACGCGCACCGACTCACCGCGCTCCACTCGCCCAGCGTCTCCAGGCGCAGCAGGTTCGCCCACAGCTGTGAGCGCGTCTGTGGCGACGCGATCCTGTGCTCCTCGGCGATCATCCTTCGACGGTAGACACCGGTGGGCGCAACCGCATGCCGAGAAACCGCTGAGCAGCCTCTGCGCAGGTTCCTGAGATGCGCCACACGCCTGCAACACGGGACCGGCAGGATGGACCCATGAGCTCCGCCAACGTCCGCACGACCGAGCAGATCCTTGAGTCCGACCGCCGCGCCCCCGACGCCGCCCTGTTCGCCGGCGGTGTCGCCTCCGACGAGGAGCACGCCGCGCTGCGCGCGTCGGTGCGCCAGCTGACGACCCTGCTCGGCGAGGCCCTCACGCGGCACGAGGGGCCGGAGCTGCTGGACCTCGTGGAACGGGTGCGGCACCTCGCGCGCACCCCCGACAGCGGGCAGGGCGCCGCCGAGCTGCGGGCGGCGCTCGACGACCTGGAGCCCGAGCGCGCCGTGGTGCTCGCACGGGCGTTCGCCCTGTACTTCCAGCTGGTCAACATCACCGAGCAGCTGCACCGCTGGCAGGAGCTCACCATCGGCTCCGAGGGTCCGCTCGCCGGCACCTTCGGGCGCATCGAGGAGGCCCTGGCCGACGGCAGCGTCGACGCCGACCTTCTCACGTCGGTGCTGGCGCGCGTGGAGTACCGCCCGGTGTTCACCGCCCATCCGACCGAGGCCAGCCGACGCACCGTGCTGCGACTGCTGCGCAAGGTCGCCGAGGCGGTGCGCGAGCTCGAGGACCCCCGGCGTCCGGCGTCCGAGACCGCCACGGGCGAGCGTCGCCTGGCCGAGCTGATCGACCTGCTGTGGCAGACCGACGAGCTGCGCGTCGTGCGCCCGGAGCCGCAGGACGAGGCCCGCACCGCGGTGTACTACCTGCGCTCCATCGCCTCGGAGGTCGTGCCCGGCCTGCTCGACGAGCTCGACCGGCAGGCCGCCCGGGTGGGCGTCGAGCTGCCCGAGACGTCGCGACCGCTGCGCTTCGGCACGTGGGCCGGTGGCGACCGCGACGGCAACCCGAACGTCACGCCCGACGTCACCCTCGAGGTGCTGCACCTGCAGCACACGTCGGGGATCAGCGAGCTGGTGGCGATGGTCGACGAGCTGCTCACCGAGATGACCGCCTCCACCCGCATCGTCGAGGCCAGCGCCGAGCTGCTCGACAGCCTCGCCGAGGACGCCGAGGCCCTGCCGATCACGTGGAGCACCATCCGCCGGCTCAACGCCGACGAGCCCTACCGGCTCAAGCTCAGCTTCGTGCGCGTGCGCCTGCTGCGCACCCGTGACCGGCTCGTGAACGACACCCCGCACGAGCCCGGCCGCGACTACCTGTCCTTCGACGAGATGGTGCGCGACCTGGTGCTGGTGCGCCGGTCCATGCTCGCCGCCGGCGACGCGCTGACCGGCGACGGCGCCATCCGTCGGCTCATCCGCACCGCCGTGACGTTCGGAGCAGGGCTGGCGACCATGGACGTGCGTGAGCACTCCGCGAAGCACCACGCCGCCCTGGCCGACCTCTACGAGCGGCTCGGTGAGCCCGGGTACGGCGACCTCGAGCGACCGCAGCGGATCGAGCGGCTGCAGCAGGAGATGACGTCGGCCCGCCCGCTCCTCGGGGCGTCGGTCGACCGGGCCCGGCTGGGGGAGGCCGCGTCGGCGTCGCTCCGACTCATGGAGACCATCCGCGTCGCCCTCGACACCTACGGTCCCGAGGTGGTCGAGACGTACATCGTGTCGATGACCCACGACGTCGACGACCTCTTCGCCGTGGTCGTGCTGGCCCGTGAGGCCGGGCTCGTCGACCTGGTCGGAGGCGTCGACGGGGCGGCGGTGGCGCGCACCGGCTTCGCGCCGCTGTTCGAGACCGTGGCCGAGCTGGAGGCCGCCGGCCCCCTGCTCCAGGCGCTGCTCTCGGACCCGTCGTACCGGCGGATCGTCGCCGCGCGCGGCGACGTGCAGGAGATCATGCTCGGCTACTCCGACTCCTCGAAGGACGCGGGCATCGCGGCGTCGCAGTGGCAGATCCACCGGGCCCAGCGCGCCCTGCGCGACGTGGCCCGCGAGCACGGCGTGGTGCTGCGGCTCTTCCACGGCCGCGGCGGCTCGGTGGGCCGCGGTGGCGGACCCACGGCCGAGGCGATCATGAGCCAGCCCTACGGGTCGCTCGACGGACCGATCAAGATCACCGAGCAGGGCGAGGTCATCTCCGACAAGTACGCGCTGCCCGGCCTTGGTCGGCACAACCTCGAGGGGGCGCTCGCCGCCGTCATCGAGGCGTCGACGCTGCACCGCACGTCGCTGCTGCCGCAGGAGGTCCTCGACGGCTGGAACACGACGATGGACGTGGTCGCCGAGCAGGGGAAGGTCGCCTACCGGGCGCTCGTGCGCGACGACGCGCTCGTCCCGTTCTTCGTGGCCGCCACGCCCGTCGACGAGCTGGGCAAGATGAACATCGGCTCGCGCCCCGCCAAGCGCCCCGGCGGAGCCGGCGGCCTCGACGACCTGCGTGCCATCCCGTGGGTGTTCGGCTGGACGCAGTCGCGCATCATCCTGCCCGGCTGGTTCGGCGTCGGGTCCGGACTCGCGGCCGCCTTCGAGGACGGCCGCGGCGAGACGCTGCAGGAGATGTACGGGTCGTGGGCGTTCTTCCGCACGTTCCTGTCCAACGTGCAGATGACGCTGGCCAAGACCGACCTCGACATCGCCGCGTCCTACGTCGAGGCGCTCGTCCCCGACGACGCCCGACACCTGCTCGACGTCATCCGCGTCGAGCACGAGCGCACGGTCGAGCAGGTGCTGCGCGTGACGGGTCAGACGTCGCTGCTGGAGCAGGCGCCGGTGCTGCGCCGCACGCTCGAGCTGCGCGACCACTACCTGGCCCCGCTGCACGCCCTGCAGGTCTCGCTGCTCGGCAAGGCCCGCGCTGCCGAGTCGCCGTCGGCCGAGACCGAGCGCGCGCTGCTGCTCACCATCAACGGCATCGCCGCGGGCCTGCGCAACACCGGCTGACGCGCACGAGCCCCGAGGTCGTCGGCCGGAAGGGTCGGCCCGATTTCACCCGGGCGCACACCGTCCCGTATGCTCTACTCCGTCCTTCGGGACGTGCGCCCGTAGCTCAACGGATAGAGCATCTGACTACGGATCAGAAGGTTGGGAGTTCGAATCTCTCCGGGCGCACCACACATCGAATGAAGGCAGCACGCTCAGCAGTTCTGGCAGCTCCACGTAGGTGGTGGCGGTAATCGCCGCCAGCTCTCCTAGGGTCCACTCGTTGTCTCCGCGTCGCTTGCGCGAGAGGCTCGGCTGGCTCATGCCCCAGGCGGCAGCCGCCGCCGTCTGGCTCCAGCCCATGCGGAACATGAGCGTGGTCACGTTCTCCCCGACCTGCTGAACGAGCGGGTCGGGTCCCGGCGTGGTGTCGATCGTCATGGCAGCAGCATAGCCCCATCCGTGGGGAACCTATGCAAGAAAGTTGCGATCCTTCCGGCGTGTCGCCGTGGTGCGCTTCAAATCTGAATGGACTATCTGTCCATGAGTGAAAACGACATGGCTGTGATTCAGCCCACCGCAGTCGAGCGTCAGGACGCCCTCCTCGCCGCTCGTGAGGTCCTCCTCGTGAAGGCCGGCAAGTACGCCGAGCGCGCCCTGGACGCGTTCGACCTCATCACCCTCGCAGAGTTCATCCTCGGCGGCCACGACTCCGTCACCCTCTCGGCCGCCGAGTTCGAGAGGTCCGTCGAGGTCGTCCGAGAGCGCCTGTTTGACGCCACCGATGGCGCGCTCCACCTCGTGCGAGGTGAGGAGTGATGCGCCGGGTCGCTCGTTCCCGGGGAGGGTTCGAAGCCGAGGTCGAGCAGATCGTCCTCCACGTCATGGCGACGCGCCGCAAGGGCCGCCGTGAGGCCAAGCGCCTCGTTGGTCGACGCCTGACGCAGGAGACGCTCGCCAACTGGCGCGTTTACGGCATGTTCCCCGTGGGGTTCCGCAACGGCTCCAAGTCGACCCCCGCTCGCGTCCACCTGGACGGAGGGCGTGGGCGATGACGCGCCGCGAGGTCTACCTCATGTTCTCGATCCTCTTCATCATCCTCGGCAAGGTCTCGGACGGTGCGCTCTCGATGGCCGTCGCGGGGACCATGGGGCTCCTGTTCGGGCTCGTCGCGCTGTTCACGCGAGAGGACGAGCGCCGATGATGACCGCGTTGTTCGTCCTCCTCGGCCTCGTCCACCTGACGTTCGGGGTCGTGATCCTCGCGGCCGTGGCCGACGAGAAGGGGGAGCGCGCCGTCGCGCTGTCGGCGGTCGCCCTGGCGTTCGTCACGGCCTACGCGTTCCTCTCCACGGCGGGGTCCGTCTGATGGCGCGCGAGTACGACGAGGCCGACCGCATGGTGGCCCGGCTGGAGTACAAGCTCTGTCGCCAGCGCGTCGAGGACCTCGCCGACGTGTTCACCGAGGCGGAGCGGTGCCTCCTCGCCGCCACGGGGCGCCTGGACGACGCCCGGGCGCACCTGGAAGCCATGGGGGAGGTCCCCGCCGATGTGTAGCCGGTACTGCGGCCCTCCCCGCACGGTGTTCTCCGCCCTGGTGCTGCACACGCGGTTCCCGACCTGGCGGCGGGCCTACGTCACCGCGTTCGCGCGGTCGCGCTGGAGCGGCACCCATCACCGCGTGAGGCGCGTCGGGGACTGGTGGGTTGTCTCGTGATGCTCTACGCGTCCGATCCGGACTGGACGGGAGGGGGCGCGGCGTGCGTCGACTCGATCCACCTCCACGCCCCCTCTGAGGACATCACCGAGGCAGAGACGTCCGGGGACCGCCGCCGACGCGTGACGGCGGCCCTGGAGGTCTGCCAGCGGTGCCCCATGCTCCAGGACTGCGCCGCCTGGACCTTCCGAACACGCCCCGGGGGCACCGTCTCCGGTGGCCTCGACCTGACAGGACAGGAGGCCCCCGACGTGGCCGACACTGACGCTGACATCTACATGGCCCGCATCCGCGCACTGTGCGAGGAAGCCGGGATCACCCTCACCGACTACCAGACGTTCTACGTAGAGCAGATCATCCGGGGCGTCCCCGAGCGGTGGCAGTCCGGCGGCTCCAGGCCCCTCACGATGCGCGCGCAGTGTGAGTGGCTCCTCGGCCACACCAAGGTCGGGTTCCGCAAGGACCGCGCGGGCTAGTGCCCTGCGCGCCCCGCATGACGGGGTGCCGCGTCGACTGCCTCCACCGGCGCCTAGTCGAGGACTACCGCATCGCCCGGGCCAACGACGAGGCCCTCGCCGATGAGGCGTCCATCGGCTACGCCACCGAGTACGCCGAGTACGTCGCGGACCACCCGCTCATCACGTTCAAGGACTGGCTCACGGGCCACCGCCAGCGGCACGAGGAAGCCGCGTAACAGCCTGACCGGGACCGCCCGGCACCGAGGCCCACGACCTCGGCAGGCACGCCGCATTGTACGGACACCGTCCGGACGCCCCCCGGAGCATTGAACACAGGAGGGGCGCCCTGCGTCCGCGCAAGACGTCGCCTCTGTGCCCGTAGGTCATCACGGGTAGCCCGGCTCGCCACCGGGGCCGTCGCCCGTCAGAGGGGCATCCGCTCTATTTCGAGAGTGACGGTGTCACCGGGTGAAGGCAGGCCCGAACCGGAACAGCGTGGCAGCTGTAGTACCCCGCACTCACATCCCGGCCCTGGTCGTCCGAGTAATCCCCGGACGACGGTAACGACGCACGACTAAGCAATCCAATGCTGACGTGGTGGTGAGTTGCCTCGTGCGTAACGGGGTAACTCTGCCCCCGCCACGCTGCACCGCCGCCTCGGTGGTGGGGGACCGGCGCCGGGCGATAGCCCGGACACCTACCTCACATGTGAGGTACACCCACCACCACCGATGCACAACCACCCACCGCCCCGCAAGGACAACCGATGGCAACCCGCAGCTTCGAGAACACGGCAGCGTGGAAGCGCGCACGCAAGGCCACGATGGAGCGGGACGGACACAGGTGCGTGGCGTGCGGCAGCGAGGACGACCTCACCGTCGACCACATCATCCCCATCATCAAGGGCGGCGAGCCGACCGACGAGTCCAACCTCCGCACCCTGTGCAGACCCTGCAACCTCCGCAAGGGAACGAACGACGTCGTCCGCGTCAACTGGACCGATCCCGCGTGGACACACGTCTTCCGTTCTTAGGGGAGCCCCGAGAAGGGAGCGCCCCTGTCTCCGTTTTCAGATTTCCGGCCCGAAAAATCCCAGACCAGGACCAACCATGACCGACACCGACGACGACCTGACCTATGCCGGGGTCGTCCAGACCTATCTGGCAGAGGCCCGCTGGCTGACCCCCGCCGACGCCCCGCACAAGCTTCACCTCCGACGCATCGCAGCGTCGCTCGACGCCCAGTTCGGCGAGACGGGCCAGGTCCAGTCCGCTCTGGCGTCCACGTTCCACAAGGTCCTAGCGGAGCTGAACAAGCGTCGACCCGCACCCCCGCCCGACCCGCTGGCGGGCCAGATGCCCGGCCAGACCGACATCCTCTCTCCCGAGTTCGGCGCCTCGTGAGTGTCCTCGCGCCCGAGTTCACCGAGCGCGAGGCCGTGCCTATCGGTGACTGGCACCCGACCCGGTTCACCCCGAGCCTGTCCGGCGACGAGACGTTCCCCTCGGCGGGCGACCGCCTCCTCGCCGCCGTCGACGCCGGATACTTCCGCGCCGCTGGCGTCGCCCGGTTCACCCTCGACCCGTGGCAGCGATGGCTCATCCGCCACGTCCTGGAGAAGTACCCCGACGACTGGCCCGACGAGCGCCTGCGCGGGCAACTCCGGTTCCGCCAGGTCGTCATCAGCATGGGCCGCCAGAACGGCAAGTCCCTCATCGCCGCCCTGTTCGCCATGTGGGCCCTCACCATGCACGTCGGCGGGCCGTCGGTCGTCGGTTTCGCGTCCAGCGAGAAGCAAGCCAAGATCGTCTACAAGCGGCTCGGCTACGCCGTGCGCCGCAGCCCCGAACTCCGACGGCTCCTCAAGTACACCCTCACCCAGGGCATCACCCGCCACGACGGGTCCGGCGAGTACATCACCATCCCCGCCGACGAGGACGCAGCCCAGGGCATCCCGATCACGTTCGGCCTCGGCGATGAGCTGCACATCATCCCCCCCGGCCTGTGGGCCGCCATCGTCAACGGCCAGCGAGCGCAGGCGTCCTCCATCCTCGTCGGGATCACCACGGCGGGCGACGAGGACTCCGCCCTCCTCCTCAGCCTCTACGGCCAGGTCGACGCCGCCATCGACGGCAAGCATGAGCGCCTAGGCGGGTTCATCTGGGAGGCCCCCGAGGACGCCCGCCTGGACGACCCCGCCGCCGTCATCGCCGCCAACCCCTCCGTCGCGTGCGGACGGATCGACCTGTCCCAGGTCCTCGCTGACGCCGCCCTCCAGCCCGAGCCCGACCAGCGCCGCTACCTCCACAACCGGTTCATCTCCTCGACCAACGCGTGGCTACCGACGCACCTGTGGTCCGACGCGCCCGAGGACCGCGTCACGCCCGGGACCTCCGGTGTCGTGTTCACCGTCGAGCGCGCCCCCGACTGGTCCCACGGCAACATCACGGTCACCGTCAAGCGCGACGACGGCACCCTCGCCACGCAGCTCCTCCGGCAGATCGTCAAGCCCAACCACACCCGCCTCCTCCAGGCGTGCGAGGACCTCAGCGTCGGCCACCCCGACGCCACGTTCGCCATGGACGGCCTCAACCTCAAGTCCGTCGCCACCGCCCTCAAGGCCAAGGGCGCCACCGTTGTCACCCTCACCGGCGCCGACGTCGTCACCGCGCACTCGACCGCCTACGCGCTCATCGCGGCCGGGAAGGTCGCCCACGCTCACGACCCTCTCCTCGCCCTCCAGAACCGAGGCGCCCGCCGCAAGAACGTCGGCGAGGGTTGGCGCCTCTCCGCCGAGGACTCCACCACCCACATCGACGCCGTCCGCGCGATGATCTTCGGCCTCTACGTTGCCGACACCACCGAGCCCATCGGGCTCCAAGTGTTCTGACCTCGCGCGCGAGTATACGGAGGGCGTCCGGACCCTATCCGGAGCATTATCTCTGTGGGAATCAAGCAGATGTTCGGCCGCACGCCCGGCCGTCGTGACGGGGACTACCCCGACCCGTCCCCGGCTGAGGGACATCAGCCCACCGGCGTCACGCCCCCCGCCCGAGTTGCATCGCGCGCCCTGCCTCTCACGACCGCCGTTTCGCTCGTGCCGGTCTACAGGTCGTTGCAGATCCTCGCCACCGTCGCGGGCCAGTGCGTACTGGACGCCGAGCGTGACGGCCGTGAGATTGCTCGTCCCCCGCTCGTCGCGGCCCCGGACGTCAACCTCACGCCGTCGCGCTTCGTCAAGCGCTCCGTCGTCTCCCTCGCCGCGACCGGCAAGTGCTACTGGCGCAAGTACCGGTTCGCCGACGGAACCGTGGCCTCCTACGAGGTCCTCAACCCCCTCACCACCTACCCCGACTTCGACACGGCCGGGCGTCGGGTCTACCGCACCCAGGTCCGCCGCAACGGCCGCATGGAGACGCTGACGCTCCCCGCGTCCGAGGTCCGCCACCTCAAGCTCCTGGAGGTCCCCGGCTACGACGACGGCATCGGCCCCATCCAGGCCGGGCGCCTCTCCCTCGCCGGGGCGGCCGACCTCCGTGACTACGCCGCCAACTGGTTCCAGGACTCCGGCGTCCCCAACGGCGTCCTGTCCACCGATCAGCAGATCACGCCCACCATCGCGGACCAGATTCGCAAGATGTTCAAGAAGGGCGTCGAGAACCACAACGTCGCCGTCCTCGGCTACGGCACCACGTACTCGCCGATCATGCTCAAGCCCGAGGACGCCCAGTGGCTCCAGGCGCAGCAGTTCTCCGTCACAGACGTCGCCCGCCTGTTCGGCATCCCCGCGTCCTACCTCCTCGCCGCCGTCGAGGGATCGAACCTGACCTACCAGAACCTGGAGCAGGTCGACACCCAGTTCGCGCGGACCACCCTCATGGCCTACCTCAACGAGATTGAGGACGGCATCAGCGCCGACCTCCCAGGCCGCCAGTCCGCCAAGTTCAACCTCTCCGCGCTCCTGCGTCCCGACGCGTTCACCCGCGCCAAGATCGACGCCCTCTACATCGACAAGAAGGTCCTCAGCCCGGCCTACGTCGCAGAGCGCGAGAAGTTCCCCCTCCCGGAAGGAACCCCCGCCGATGTCTGACCTCCTCACCCGCGAATTCACTGTCCGCGCCACCGGCGCCCCCGAGTCCCGCGAGGTCACCGGCATCGCCGTGCCCTACGGCCAGATCATCCAGCGATACGACGCCGAGTACGGCACCGACTACGAGATGTTCGCGCCCGGCGCCGTCAAGAACCACCCCGACGGCGTCATGTATCTCTACGGCCACGCCGAGCCCATCGGCCTGGAGCTGGCCTCCGTCGACGTCGAGGGCGGCCACGAGGTCACAAACCGCATCAGCGACACCGCGCGGGGCCGCGAGGTCCACACCCTCCTCAAGGACCGCGTCCTCACCAAGCATTCCATCGGCTTCTACCCGGTCGAGGCGCACATCGAGAAGGTCCGCCTCGACCCCGCCGACGAGAACAGCCCCGAGGTCGACGTCCTCGTCCGAACCGAGGTCCTCAAGCGCGAGGTCTCCGTCGTCCCGTTCCCCGCCTACTCCAAGGCCGACATCACCGAGGTCCGCGACCGCGAGCCCGGCACCTCCCGAAAGGACACCCGCATGCCCGACGCCCCCGAGACCCTCACCCGCGCAGACCTCGCCGAGGTCACCGAGCACGTGACCAAGATCGAGCGCCAGATGGCCGTCCTCGCCGAGAGCGGCGGCGACGCCCGCGAGGACTCGCCCATCCTGGAGTACCGCAGCCACGGCGAGTTCCTCAAGGCCCTCGCCACCGGCGAGGCCCGCGACCACGTCGAGGCCCTCAACCGCGCGTTCGCCGACACCGGCAACGTCGTCGGCGACGTGTCCCCGGGCGTCCGGCCGACGTGGGTGGACCGCGACGTCAAGCTCGTGGAGACCCGCCGCCCCATCGTCAACCTGTTCAACCGCGACGCCCTCCCCGGCGAGGGCATGAGCATCACCTACCCGGTCTTCGACGCCAAGACGGGCGACGTGGCTCGGCAGTCCACCGAGGCCGCCGCGCTCAACCTCCTCAAGCTCAAGATCAAGAACGCCACGGCCAACGTCACCACCGAGGGCGGCGCCGCCGAGCTGAGCAAGCAGGTCATCGACCGCATGCCCGCGTCGTACCTGTCCAAGGTCCTCCAGATGATCAAGATCAGCTACGGCAAGAACACGAACAACATCGTCCGTGCCGCGCTCCTCGCCGTCCCGACCACCGGCACCGGCGCCTCCAATGCCGCCATCGACATCAGCGGCTTCGCCACCAAGGCCGCCGCCTACGTCGGCGCCATGATCGACGCCACCGACGCCATCGAGGAGAACAGCCTCGGCCTCGGCCTGGACTTCGTCCTCTGCAACAAGACGCAGTTCAAGAACCTCGCCACCCTCGTGGACCTGGACGAGCGCCTCCAGTTCTCCGTGGCGGGCACCCCCGGCTCCGCCGTCAACGCGGTCGGCTCCGTCAACGTCAAGGCCCTGTCCATCAACGTCGGCGGCGTCCCGTGGGTCCTCGACCCCGGCATGGCCGCCAACGCCAACGCCCGCGCATGCTCCGCCGAGGCCCTCACGGTCCTGGAGTCGCCCGGCGCGCCCTTCCAGCTCACCGACGAGAACGTCATCAACCTCACCGAGGCGTTCAGCATGTACGGCTACATCGCCACGACCGTGGACGACCCCAAGGGCATCGTCCCCATCAAGACGGCCGCCTGAGCAACGTGTCCGTCGAGGTCATCGGAACCCCTCTCGTCGGGGTCGAGCAGCTAGCCGCAGAGCTAGGGCTCGACCTCGGCGACGAGGCCGACGGTCCCAAGATCAAGCGGTCCTGGGCGGCAGCCGTGGCAGAACTCAACTTCCAGCTCAAGGACGCGTTCCGCCCCATCGAGGCCGGCGTCTTGGACTCCCTCCGGCTGGAGGTCGCCGCCGAGGAGTTTGCCCGCCTCGACCGGCCCTCCAGCGGCTCCCAGTACGTCGACATGGACGGCGGGCAGCCCGTCCGGGGTCCCCGGGACCCGCTGAACCGCGTGTACCCCATCCTCGACCGCTACCGGGTGGCCCTGTGACCAACCGTCTCACCGTCGCCCGCCGCGCCCTTGTGGCCGCCGTCGCCGCCACGGGTGCACCCACGGCGGAAGTCCTCCCGGTCAAGGTCAATTCGTCCACGCTCATCAGCTTCGCGCCCGCGTCGGACTACGTCGACCAGGCCGACACGTTCGGCGGTGACCTCAAGATGCGCGTCTACGCCTACGCCCTCGTCAAGCCCAAGAACGACCGGCACGACGCCGAGACCCTCGACGGCCTCCTCGTCGCGCTCCACGACGGCTCCCGGGCCTCCAGCCCGCCCTGGTTCATCGAGGCCGTGGACGAGCCCGACGTCCTCAAGTACGGCGAATGGGTCATGTACGGGACCCGCCTCACCCTCACCACCACCCTCTGACAGGAGACCCTATGACCACGTCGACCCGCATCTACGGCAACCACAACATCGTCCTCACCCTCAAGAAGTCCACCGGCACCGCCACCGGCTTCGGCGACGACTGCAAGGGCGTCCGCATCGGCGGCGAGGACAAGGACGCCGGAGACCTCACCTTCGCCGAGGTCGACGCCGGTTCCATCCAGGACCCCGTCCTCAAGCTCAAGTTCATCCAGTCCACCGCCTCCACGAGCCTGCACCAGTTCCTCCTGGACAACCAGGGCGCCCTGGTCGAGGCCGTGTACGCCCCCCACGGCAACGCCACCGCCTCCGCCACTCAGCCTCACTTCAAGGTGACCAACCTCAAGATCGAGGGCATTCCCGAGATCGGTGGCGACGTCAACAAGGAGGCCGTCGGCTACGAGTCCGAGGTCGAGCTGAAGGCCAAGGGCGGCACGCTCACCAAGGTCACGAGCTGACCTGATGGCGGGGGCACGCGTCACCGGCCTACGGGAAACCGTCCGGGCACTGGAGAAGTACGGCGCCGAGGCGTCAGACCTCAAGGACGCGTTCTCCGCCATCTCCAGCCTTGTCCACCGCAAGGCAGCCAACCGCGTCCGGCGCGCCACCGGCGCCCTCGCCGCCAGCATCCGACCCAGCCGCACCAAGAACAAGGCCGTCCTCAAGGCCGGAGGCGCACGCCTCCCCTACGCCGTCGTCCAGCACTGGGACCCCCAGCGCGGCAACCAGTACCTGTCCGTCCCCGCCGACGAGTCCGTACCCGAGGCACTCGACCTCATCGCAGCCGAACTCCGCGCCATCGCACGCGGCCTCGGCTTCACCACCTAGGAGGAAACATGACCACCCAGCCCATCACCCCCGAGGCCCCGGCCACCGAGCCCGAGCCCGTCACCCCCCGCCACATCGCCCCGTCGGCTCCCGAGGTCCCGGACCCGGCACCGCAGGCCCCCGAGGACGTCGTACCCGCCCGCACCATCGCCGACGTCATCGCCGCCTGCGACGAGTTCACCGCCCTGGAGTGGCTCGCCGTCGTCCGCGAACTCGACATGCCCTCGCACTCCATCCAGGGAGACGTGGCCCTCGCCGCCCTCGCAGTCGCCGTGGTCGAGGACGCCCGCGCGTCCGCGTTCTGGCGCTGGGACAAGTACGGCAGCCTCTCCGCCACCAAGCTCCTGACCGCCCTCGGCGTCGACCTGGAGGCGGCACAGACGGCCGTCCAGCGACCGCACCCCCACGCCGCGCCCAAAAGCGACGACGAGTAGGGCGCAGCGAGACGCGCAGCGCGTCGCCACCTACCGCATGGACCGCGCCCGGTTCTGCCTCGCCACCGGCATCCAGCCCTCGGAGTACGACCGGCTGACCCAGGCAGACCTCAACGCGTTCACGCAGCTCGTCAACGAACAGCAGCAAACCACCACCTGAGAGGACGCCCATGGCCGCCAGGCAGACCGTCGCCATCGCCCTCCTAGCCGACGCCGCAGGCGTCCGCAAGGGCACCGGCGAGGCGCAGGGCGCCGTCAGCCGCTTCGGCTCCGGCGCCATGGGCGTCCTCAAGAAGGTCGGCGTCGCCTACGCCGCGTTCAAGGGCGCGCAGCTCCTCAAGGACTCCGTCGTCGGCGCCATCGCCGCCGTCCGCGAGCAGGACGCCCTCCTCGGCCAGACCAAGGCCGTCCTCAAGTCCACCGGCAACGCCGCCGGAGTCTCGGCCGGGCAGATCGTCAAGATGAGCGACGCCATGGAGCGCAAGTCCATGGTCGACGCCGAGCAGGTCCAGAACGGCGCAAACGTCCTCCTCACGTTCACCAAGATTCGCAACGAGGCGGGCAAGGGTAACGACATCTTCAACCAGGGCACCCAAGCCGCCCTGGACATGTCGACCGCGCTCAAGACTGACATGAAGTCCTCGGCCATCCTCATGGGTAAGGCCCTGAACGACCCCATCAAGGGCGTCACCGCCCTGTCCAAGAGCGGCGTCGGGTTCACCCAGCAGCAGAAGGACCTCATCAAGTCGCTGGTCGAGTCCGGCGACACCCTCGGCGCGCAGAAGATCATCCTCAAGGAGGTCAATACCCAGTTCGCCGGGTCGGCCGCCGCTGCCGCCAAGGCCGACGGTGGCGTCAAGCGCCTCAAGGACATGTTCGACGGGTTCGTAGAGTCCGGTGTCCGCAAGGTCCTGCCGCTGTTCTACCGCGTCACCAGCTACGCCGCCGACACCCTCCCCGGCGCCCTCGGCAAGGTGTCCGCAGCGGGCGCCGCCATCTCCCCAGTGTTCGACGGCATCGGCAACGCCATCCGCCCCGTCCTGTCCTTCGTCGGGAACAACGTCGAGGTCGTCGGCACCTTCGTCGGCGTCATCGCCGGAGTTGCCGCCGTCACCCGGACGTGGGCCATCGCCCAGGGCATCCTCAACGCCGTCATGGCCGTCAACCCCGTGACGCTCGTGGTCCTCGGCGTGGCAGCCCTCGCCGCCGGACTCGTCTACGCGTACCGCCGCTCGCAGACCTTCCGCAACGTCGTCCAGGGCGCATTCTCCGCCATCCAGGCAGCGGCCGGAGTCCTCCGCTCCGTCGCCGGTGGGGCCATCCGAGCCGTAGGCGCCGGGTTCCGAGCCGTCGGGGCCATCATCCGAGGCGCCGTCTCCCTCTACACGCTCCCGTTCCGCCTGGTCGCCTCCGGCGCCCGAGCCATCTGGCCCGCCGTGCGCTCCGCCCTCGGCAACGTCTCCAGCGCTTTTCGTGGCCTGCCCGGCAAGATCAGAGGCGCCGTCTCCGGCGCCGGTGGTTGGCTCAAGAGCGCAGGCGGCGACGTCGTCCGAGGCTTTATCAGCGGCATCCGAGGTATGGCCGGATCGCTCGTGAGGGCCATCAAGTCCTACGTCATCGACAAGATTCCCGGCCCCGTGAAGAAGGCCCTTGGGATCGCATCCCCGTCCAAGGTGTTCCGCGCCATGGGCGGCGACACCGTCCAGGGATTCATCCTCGGCCTACGTGATCGTCGGGGCGCCCTCGCCACCGCCTCCGGCGCCATCGCGGGCGTGGTCGCCGCCACCCCGTTCAACCTGTCCGGCGCCGTGACCCTCCCCGGCAAGATCACCCGCGCCGTCGGCCAAGTCGTCAACTACATCACCCTCACCGTCCACCTGGACACCAACATGACAGAGGCCCAGCAGGGCGCAGCGCTTGCCAAGCTCATCCGCGCCGCCCGCTCCCAGGGCCTCCTGATCGGAGCCCCCCTGTGACCAAGTCCAGCGATGTAATCCGCCTCCAGGTTTTCATCCCCGGCAGGTCGTGGGTCAACGTCCTCGGCGACTCCACTACCCTCACGTTCGAGCGCGGCAACGAGCAGACGGACTCCGTCGACAAGCCCACCGTCGGGACCCTGGCCGCCGCTTTCCTCGGCGCGACCGGAGACCCCTCCCTCCCGGACCCAGTCGTTCGCCCCACGCGAGCGGCGGAGGTCCAGGCGATGGACGCCGGTGGCTCCTGGAACACGATCTGGAGCGGCAAGCTCGGCATCCCGAGCGCTTCCTACGACGACGCCGGACGAGTCGTCAGCGCTGTCGCTGCCACGGACGCCGTCAACCTCGTCTCGAACAACAAGCCCGCTGTCACCATGTACCGCACCGGGTCGTTTCGGCAACAGATCTTCGACGCCGTTTCGCGTCGGCCGGGCGGGCAGATCATCGACCCCAACGTTGGCTCATCCTCGGACGACATCACCCGGACGAACCTCGTGGACGCGGGCGACCAGACCATGCTGGCCCGCATTGGCGTCGTCCTCGACTCGTGGCCCCTGTGCGCTCTCTGGGCCAGCCGGTGGAACACCTACGGGTTCCGGGGGTTCGGGCAGACCACAGTCATCCCCACGGACGCTGTCCACACCTTCTCTGACAAGGCCGTCGACGTCGCCGCAGGCGCACTCTCCTACACGGCCATCGACCTCACGCACGACCTGGAGACGTTCCGCAACTCCCTCGCCGTCACCGAGCCCGTCGGCGACCTGAACCGCACCTGGAGCGAGCAGTCCCTCACGAGCGAGTGGGGACGCTCCGAGGGCGCAGCCACCATCGTCCCCGGCACAGCCACGGGCGGCTACACCGTCGCCCAGCGAGTCCGCGACATCTTCGCCACCAAGCCTGCCCCCGCGTTCCGCGTCAAGTCCATCAGCGTCGACATGCACAAGGCCCGCCAGCTCGTGACCAGCGTCCCCACGGACCTCCTCTACCAAACCCCCATCCGGATCAAACACACCCCGAGCGGTCACGACGCTGTCTACCGGATCATCCGCGAGTCCCACGCCGTCACCCCCGACTCGTGGCGCGCCACCTACACCCTCAAGCCCGTCGTCGCCGCGCGCACCGTCACCGCCAGCGTCGAGTCATGACCCCCGCCCGGGCCGTCGCCCTCCTCCTCGGCCGCCCGGGCGGGCACCCTTCCCCCTGAAAGGCGCCACGTGCATCCCTACACCGCCCTCGTCACCGCCCTCGGCTTTGAGCACTACATCACCCTCGGCGGCATCCTCGCGCCTCTCGTCACGGCGGTCTGCACGCTCCTCCTCGGCTGGTACCTCGACCAGCGCAGCAAGCGCACCGAGGCCGCCGCGCAGCTCGCCGCCGCCCGCTCCAAGCCCACCGGGAACGGCTTCGCCCAGGAGGTCCGCGCCGCCCTCGGCCGCATCGAGCGCGGTCAGCTCGACCACGGCGACCGCCTGACCCGTCTCGAGGACGCCGTCCTCACCCCCAGGAAGGACTGACATGCTCCCCGTCTCCAGCAAGCACCCCATCACCCTCGGCTACCGCCAGAAGGCCCGCTTCGACCCCAAGTACATCCACCGGGGCGTCGACTACGGCGTCCCCTCCGGCACCAAGGTCAACGCCACCATCGGCGGCAAGGTCGTCCACGCAGGACGCGGCGGCCTCGGCCCCGCATTCGGCATCCACGTCATCATCCTCACGGACGGCGTCTGGCACCTGTACGCCCACCTGAGCCGTGCCGACGTCAAGAAGAACCAGACCGTCCGCATCGGCGACCACATCGGCCTATCCGGCGCCACCGGCAACGTCACCGGCGCCCACCTCCACTACGCCGAGTTCACCAAGTACCACTACCAGTCCGACCGAACGCCCAGGTTCCTCACCGTCTCCGCCTCCAAGGGCCCCGTCGTCACCACGGCCGTCCAGAACATGGGCGGGAACAACGCCGTCCTCTCCAAGACGGGCAAGAGCCGCGCGACCGCCTACGCCGCCCACCGGCGCAACGTCCCCACAGACGTCCTCCTCACGCAGGAGGACACCGTCGCCTCCGGCATCCGGCCCACCCTGGACTCCAAGCTCAAGGGATTCATGACCCGTGTCGGGGGCGGCGAGGGCCGCTACGTCCGCATCGGAAAGCGACTGAAGCGCATCGCCGGAGGCATGATCACCGCCTCCAAGTCCACCTGGTACAAGGGCGACGACAAGCAGGCCGGGTGGGTCGTCTACGAGGTCGAGGGCGTCCGAGGCATGGACGTCTCGTTCCACCTGGAGTCCGAGTCCGGAACCCTCGCCGACTCCAAGCGCGTCGACCAGATGACCAGCATCATCGCCCAGGCCCGCACCCTCGCCAAGAGGTACGGCGTCCGCGACGAGAACGTCCTCTACGCCGGAGACACCAACAGCGAGGCCCTCGTCGCCCGCGTCCTCGCCCCCATGGGCCTGCGCAACGTCGCCAAGGGCACCAAGTACGAGAACGTCGCCACGTTCATCCCCTCCCGCAAGCGCCTCGACTACGGGTTCTCCTCCGGGGACGCCGTCATGGAGTCCATCGGCGGCCCCGAGCTGTCTGACCACAAGGGCCTCCGCATCCGCCGCACCCTCACCCGCTGAAAGGAACCCGCCATGCGTCACCGTCTCCCTCGTCCCACCCGTCTCGCTCCCGCGACCCGCCAGTACCTCTACCGCCTGTCCCTCGCCGTCGTCGGCCTCCTCGTCGGCTACGGCGCCATCAGCGACGCCAAGAGCCTCCTGTGGGTCGCCCTCATCGCCCCCGCCCTCGGCCTCGCCGACGCCAACGTGGTGGGCCGCGAGGAGCACCCGTGAACTTCTACCCCGACGCCCCCACCCGGGCCGTCCGCATCCGCCCCGACGTCCTCGCCGTCGGCGGGACGCCGGGGCCGGTGCGGGTCACCATCCGCCCCGCCCTCGGCGACGCCCGCCGCATCATGCACGCCCCGACCGGCACCCCCATCACCGTCGAGTCCGTCGTCGTCCACGCCACCGACGAGCCCACCGAGGTCCAGGTCCTCGCCTCCGACGCCCTCGACCTCGTGGACGCCCAGGGCGGCATCATCGAGCGGTTCCCCTACGTCGCGGTCATCCAGGACGGCACCGACCCCGCCGCCCGCGTCGCCGCGACCGCCACCTTCTACGCCGACAGCGACCCCGAGCCCCTCGACGTCGACACCGTCCTCGGCTCCGGCCCACCGGCCCTGCCCGACGGCACCCCCGTCTACGACCAGGTCCTCGACCTCGTGGAGGACGCCCGCCGGTTCGCCCTCGCAGCCGATGAGGACGCCCTCGCGGCCGACACCCACCGCCAGAACGCCCAGGCCGCCGCCAGCTACGCCGACGGCCAGCGAGCCGCCGCCCAGGCCGCACGCGACCAGGCCGACGGCCACCGCCAGGCCGCCCAGGTCGCCCGCACGGGCGCCGAGGACGCACGCGCGGGAGCGCAGTCAGAGCGCGCCGCCGCCGAGGCCGCCAGGGCCGCCGTCCAGGCCCTCAGCTTCAACGGCACCGCCCTGGGAACGCAGGACCTCAATACCGTCGTCTCGCCCGGCATCTACATTCAGGGCACCCCCGCCAACGCCACCCTGGCTACTAACTACCCGTTTGCCTCGGCGCTCTGCATCCTGGAGGTCTACCGCCTCGGGGTCGGGTTCACCCTCCAGCGCATCACGCCCACCGGAGGCATCCTCTCCGCCGCCCGAGGCATCTGGCAGCGTCGCCAGAACGGCGGCACGTGGGACCCCTGGCGCTTCATCCCGTCGCAGCGCGTCGACCAGACCGCAGGTCGGGCCATCTACACCTGGGACGACCTCAACGGTCGAGACCAGCTCGTCTACGGGGACACCGGCCTACGGGACGTGTCCTCACTGCTCGTCAACGGTTGGGCACTGGGCTCGCTCGGGGTCGTCCTCATTCGCCGCGTCGGGGTCATGGTCTACCTGACGGCTTTCAACCTTGACTCGGCCAATGCGTCCGCCGCGGCCTATGCCAACCTCCCTGTCGGCTTCCGCCCGTCCACGATTTCGGTGATTCCGATCAAGGGGGTTGCGAGCGCGGGCGCCAACGCGCAGGACCTGAACGCCCTTGCGCGATGGAACGGGGAGCTTTCGGCGGGAATCACCACCCGCTCCGCGAGCGTGATCGTTTCGGGCGCCTGGATGACCGCAGACGCCTGGCCCACGACCCTCCCGGGCGCCGCCAATGGCGCTATCCCCAATCTCTGACAGGAGAACGAATCATGGCCCTCCCCGCCATCGAGAACTACGACGACGACAAGCTCAACGACCTCCTGAACGCGTGCATCAACGAGCAGGAGCGCCGCGCGAACCGCGACCGCATCCCGGCCCAGATCGAGGACCTGCGCCAGAAGTACCTGGAGGCCGGGGGCGACCCCACCGACCTCTAGTCGTTGTCCACGTGCCCGTACCGCATCTGCGCGGCTTGCTTCGTCACGCCCAACCCACGCCCGATGTAGGACCACGACTGACCGGCCCTCCGCTGGCCCCTCACGGCCTCCGTGATGGCCTCCTCCAGGGCGTACCGCAGGGTCAGGAAGTCCTGGAGGTCGACCTCGTCGGCGTCACCGATTCGCCGCCCTCCGGCCCGGATCATCCGACGCAGCATCCCGATGTACTCGTGATGCTCCCTCGTGCGTTTGGGCGTCAAGCCCGCCTTGACGGTCTGGCTCATGCGGCAGCCTCCACGGTGCGGCGTAGGGAGTCGTTCGGAATGGCGACGTAGGCCCTCGTGGTCGCCGGACTCGCGTGCCCGAGCAGGTCCTGCACGGTGAATGTGTCGCGGTCGACCGCGTACCAGCGGGTCGCCGCACGGTGGCGCAGCTTGTGCATGGTCCAGCCGTCCGGCAGGACGTTGCCCACGAGCGTCCCGACCCAGCGGGGTGACAGGTGCCCGTGATCGTCCCCGGGGAAGATGTAGCCCTTGGGTCGCGACCGCAGCTCGGCAGCGAGCCCACGGGGCAGCGGGACGACGCGCTCGCGCTGGCCCTTGCCGAGGACGCGCAGGCTCCACCCGTCGAGGTCCTGGACCAGGTCCCGAGTGTGGACCTGTGCGACCTCAGCGCGGCGCAGGCCGCACTCAGCCGCCAGGCGCAGCATGAGACGCTCGCGCTCGTCGGCTCGGGCCAGGGCGTAGCGGTACGCCTCGTCAGTCACCGGACGAGGGGACGGGGGCGACGGCTTGACGATGGGCAGCAATGCCCCCACGTCGAGCGTCGTGGCCCCGTGGGACGCGCCCCACCGGTAGAACCCCAACAGGGTGTTCCGGACGCTCCGCCGCGTCTCACGCGCCCACGACTGCGCCCCGAACCACGCCACTAGCGCGAGCGGGTCGACGTCCCACGGGCGAGCGTCCTCACCCACCGCCCGAGCGCACTGCCGTAGGTGCTGACGCCGCGTGGCGATCGTCCCCGGCGACGCTCCGCCGCTCTGGAGATAGGTCACGTACATGCTGATTGCGTTGTGCCAAGTCATACCCCCGACGGTGACCCGACTCATGACCCCTCGCAGGTCGGACCGGGACGTTCGTCCGGGTTCGTCCTGGACCGCTTGACCTCACGCAGGACCGACCGGCGAGACACGATCGGGACGATGCCCTGCGCCGTGTCCTCGACCTCGGGACCGGCGTGGTCTAGCCACGCCTGCGCCGCTTCCTGGTCTTTGAACACGAGGGCGGACTGCCCGCGCCCGTCGTCCACGATGAGGACAACCCGCAGCTCGGCCACTAGGCCACCCGCTCGCGGTACGCCGCCAGATCGACCACGACGTCGTCAGTCCATCGGTAGTCGCACGAGGCGCACACTTCGCCGGGGCAGGTCGGCTGGCCGTCGAGCGGGCACGTCCAACCCCGTTCGAAGCACGAGCCACACGCGGTGAAGTCGCTGACCTGGACAGACACCCAATCAGAAGGTTTGGGGTTCGAATCCCTACGGGCGCGCAGAGTGCAGTACCTGGCCACCCGGACAGACGAAGGCCCCCGGCGTCCTCGCGGCGACGGGGGTCTTCTTTCGCCGGACGCGCCGGTCGGCGCACGACCTCGGCCCCGACGACCTGTCACGGCGCCGCTCCCGGTCTAGGGTCGAACCATGCTGGACCACGTCTCGCTGCAGACCTCGGACGTCGAGCGCAGTGCGAGCTTCTACGTGCGCGTGTTCGCGGCGCTCGGTGTCGTCGAGGCGATGCGCGTCGGTCGGCCGGAGGGAACCGTCGTCGGTCTGTCCGGACCCGACGGATTCCCGCACCTGTGGCTCGGTCCTCTCGTCGACGCCGGTCACAGGCCCGTCCACCTGGCGCTCGCCGCTGCGACGACCGACGCCGTCGACGAGGTGCACCGAGCGGCCGTGGACGCGGGAGCCGAGATCCTCCACGAGCCACGCGTGTGGACGGAGTACCACCGCGGCTACTACGGCGTCTTCCTCCGCGACCTCGACGGCAACAACGTCGAGGCGGTCCACCACTCCTTCCCGTAGCACCCGACCGGACCTCCCACGTCGTTCACCGGGCGTCGGCGACGTCCGTGGGGACCACGCGGTAGTCGTCGTCGAGGGCACGGACGAGGCCGCGTCGCACGAACGCGTCGAGCCAGCCCTCCATCGGCCACCAGCCCCACCGGTCGCGGAAGACGCGTGCGTTGCGGACGATGTCGTGCAGGTGCTGCACGGGCGGGTCCTGCGTCGGGTGGTGCTGGTGGGCGGCGCGCGCCCCACCCACCCACGCGATCGGCACCCCGGCCGCCGCCGCGCGCTGGGCGAAGTCGGTGTCCTCCCCGCCGTAGCCGACGTAGGCCTCGTCGAAGCCACCGATGCGTTCCCACGTCGCGGCCGTCACGGCGAACGACAACGACCAGAACAGCCGGTGCCCGTGGGGGTCGAGCTCGACCGTGCCCGGCGGGGGCGCGGGACGCGACCGGTGCGGTCTGCCCAGCTCGGCCACGGAGCGCAGGTCGTAGCCGCCGGGAGGTGCCGGCGGCAGGTAGGCGACAGGTCCGCAGAGGAGTGCGCCGTCGCAGTCGGGTCGGCGGGAGGCGACGTCGTACGCCAGGGCGAGACCGGGCGAGGCCAGGCAGTCGACGTCGAGGAAGATCAGCAGGTCCGCCCCTCGCTCGAGCGCCGTGCGGGCTCCGAGGTTGCGGGCCGCGGCCAGCGGCAGGCCGGCGTCCCCGGTGTCGATCTCGACGACGTGCGGCGTGGGCGGGAAGCCGGTCCGCCACCGCGCCGGCCACGGGTCGTCCATCGCCACGACGATCCAGTCGTCGAGGAGCACGGCCGAGCGACCGAGGGACCGGTGCTGCAGCTGCAGGTGGTCGTGGCGACCGTGCGAGACCGTCACGACGGCGATGCGGGCTCCGGCGTCCGGGTTCACGCGCCCACCCGTCCCGCGACCTCGAGGACCACCTCGGCCAGACGTCGGGCACCCTTGCCGTCGTTCCAGACCGCCCAGCCGGCTCCGTCCCGGGCGGCCACGCGGTCCAGCACGTCGGGCCAGCCGGCGTCGAGGAACTCGTCGAGCACCACCACGGGCAGGCGACCGTCGGCACCGAGGGCCGCCGCGCTCGTGCGCTGCTCGTCGTGGGGACGCTCCTGCGGGATCACCACGGCCGGAAGGCGGGCCGCGGCCACCTCGGCCAGGGCGTTCTGCCCGGCGTGGGTCACCACGACGTCGGCAAGGCAGAGTGCGGCCCACGGGTCGTCGACCCAGGTGCCGTCGGGTCCGCCCAGCAGCGTCCAGGTCCAGCCCGGTGTCGACGCCCGCGCCAGGTCGAGGCCCTTGGTCGTGAGTGCGCTGCCCCCCGCGCCGGACAGGACCACGACGTTCCGCGTCCCGTCCTCGGACGGCGCCGCGGTCGTCACGGGCTCGCGGCCGTCGAACCGGGAGAAGGCCCCGACGTGCACGAGGCGCGGGTCGTCGGGTGCCACCCCGCGCACGACGTCGGCGACGTCGGCCGGCCACGGTGCCACGAGCCGTTCAGCGAGGCCCAGGCCCAGGGTGTGCGGAGGGTCCGTCCGGTCGCCGGGCTGGATCAGGGACACGACGGGGACGCCGTGCAGCCGGCACAGCGTGGCCACCTCGACCGACGTGTCGACGACGACGACGTCGGGCCGGGTCGCGTCGATCCAGCGCGAGATCGTCGACATGCGCGAGCGCAGCCCAGGGTGCCCGCGCGGGACCCAGTGGAAGGTCCCACCCGCGGTGGCGTCCTCGGGCAGCTCGAACGGGTCGGCGTCCGCGTCGGGGTCGAGCTGGACCCACAGCTGGGGCCACCCGGGCGGACGCGGCAACGACGACAGTCCGGTGACCTCCGTGCCCGACGGCAGGTGGGCGAGCAGGGAGCCGGCGCGCGTCACGTGCCCGCGGCCGTGGTGGTGCACGTAGTAGCCGATCATGCCGACGTCTCCACGACCGACGACACGGTGCTCGACGGACGGGGCGCCCCGGCGCGGCGGTAGAGGTCCTCGTAGCGGCGGACCATCCGGTCGAGCGAGCAGTGCCGCACGGCGTGGGCACGCACCTCCGTGCGGTCGAGGGACGCGGCCTCGAGTGCCGCGCGCGCCAGGTCGTCGACGTCGTCGGGTCGTGCCAGTCGGCCGGCGTCCACCCCCACCACCTCGTCCAGAGCGCCGCGGGCGAACGCGGCCACCGGGGTGCCGCACGCCATCGCCTCGGCGGCCACGAGCCCGTACGGCTCGTCCCACTGCGGTGACACGAGCGCCACCCGGGCGCGGCCGACCACGTCGGCCAGCTCGTCGGTGCCGAGGTGGCCGAGCAGGCGCGCGTCGGCACCGAGGAGCGGCGCGACCGTGCGAGCGAAGTAGCCCTGGTCCAGCACCGGGCCCGCGAGGTCGATGGGCAGGCCGGCGCGGCGGGCCGCGGCGATGGCGAGGTGCGGAGCCTTCTCGGGGACGATGCGGCCGGTCCACACGGCTCGGTCACCACCCGGACCTGGACGCCACCGGTCGGTGTCCACGCCGTTCGGCACCACGTCGGCGCTCACCACGTGCGACCACGCCTGGGCGGTGTGACGACTCACGGCCGCGAAGCGGGTCGTGGGCGGCGCCAGTGACATCGCCGACTCCAGCCAGCCGAGCGGCGGCGTGTGCAGCGTCGTCACCATCGGCAGGCTCAGCGCCGACGCCATGGCGATCGGCAGGTGGTGCAGGCTGTTGTTGTGCACGACGTCGTAGCGCTCGTGCCCGTGGTGCACCAGGTCGAGCATGAGCGCGAGGTAGGCGTGGTGCTCCTGCATCCACGCGTCCGGGTGCGCCCCGACGTCGGCGCGTGCGGCGTCGCTCGCGTGGAACCGTCGCACCGGCAGCTCCTCGACGCCGAGCGCGGGGTCCGACCCCGGCGCGGCGAACACGCTGACCCGGTGGCCCCGGGCCCGGAGCGCGGTCGCGAGCGTGGCGGTGTGAGCCTCGAGACCGCCCTGGTACGGCTCCGCGATCGGGAAGCGTGAGGATGCGACGAGGCAGACCCTCATCGCCGTCCCGCCGCGGGGAGCGTGCACGCGTCGGTGACCAGGCCGCCGTAGATCTCGGCGTGCGCGGCTGCGAGGTCCTGGCGTTCGCGCAGGCGCTCGGCGGCCGTCGGTGCCGGGACCGGCGTCGCGGTGAAGGCGTCGTGCACGGCCGCCTCCAGGCTGGCGGCGTCGAACCGGTCCTCGGTGAGGGTGAAGGAGTGCACCGGGGCCTGGTCGGCGTAGTAGCCGCACGTCGGCGCGGCCACGGGCGTCCCCACGTCGCGGCAGAGCTCCAGCCACCCCGAGTGGGTGCCGAAGCGGTACGCCAGGACCGAGAGGTCGAGCCCGGCCAGGTGGTCGACGAGCTCGTCGTCGGAGAAGTAGTCGTGCACCCGGACATCGACGTGGTCGGGGGCGTCGGCGAGCATCCCTGCGAGCTCGGGCTCGAAGCGGGCGCCGTCGGGATCGAGGACGTCGGTGTGCCCGTCGACCTGCAGCACGCCGCCGGGCAGCCGGCCCACGGTGTCGACCAGCACCGGCAGCACCGTCATGGGGTCCATGCAGGCACGGAGGCTCTTGACGTGCAGGCCGACGCGGAACTCGCCCCCGGATCGGGCGATCCGCGCGGCGGGCGCCTCGCGCACGCGGGCGCGCCGCTCCATCTCGGCGAGGTCCACCACGTGCGGGTGCGGGAGCACGACGGCGTCCCGTCCCCAGCGGCGTCGGATCTCGTCGGCCGCACCGGAGGTGAGGGTGACGACCACGTCGGCGGCGGGCAGGAGCACGTCGAGCTGCTCGTCGTGCAGGTGTGGCGTCGGGTGGTGCGGGTTCCGCAGGTCGTGGACCGTGTGCACGAGCGGCTTGTCGTGGACGGCGAGCGCGTGCACGACCTCCTCCAGCTGCGACGGTGCCAGCGCGTCGAAGCCGAACTGCAGGTGCATCAGGTCGAACTCGTCGTGGTGGCGCTCGATCCACTGGGGATCGAGCATCGCCGGCGGCCACCACGGGGTGCCCGGGACCAGCGTCCCTCCTTCGGGAGACGGGTCGCTCAGTCGGCGCACCCCGTCGTCGTGCAACGGGTCGGGGGCGGACAGGTGCCGGACGTACACGTGGGAGGCGGGCACCGACGCGACGCGCAGCCAGGGGCGAGCGGTGGCGGCGTCCACGGCTTCGGTCAACGTCATGCGTCCGTCCTCTCGGTCCATCGCGGCGGACTCGATCCGCCGTCCTGGGCGTACCCGATGTAGAGCCGGTCAACCACGACGTCCCGCACAGCGGAAGGCCGCCCCGGGCGCGGTGCCCGGCGCGGCCTGTCGGTGGTGCTGGGTCGTGAAGGCGTCTGTCAGAGGTCGAGGGTGCCCACCCAGCGTTCGCCCTCGTCGCCGCCCCAGGCGTCCCAGGCGACGCGCCCGGGTGACGGGAAGCCGTCGGTGCCGTGCGTGAAGCCCTCGGCGTCCTTGTCGACCGAGTGCCGAGCGAAGTAGGCGCGCATCTTCGTGGCCTGCTCGTCGCTGAGCTTCTCGCCGTTCGCCAGCTGGTGGGCACGGTGCCGGCCGGTGTCGGTGAAGTTCCGTCCAGCCTTGCCGTCATCGATCCACCGCACCGCACGCTGCGCCGTCTCCTGCACGCCCTTCGGGGGCTGGTGCCTGCCGCTCATCGGCTCAGGGGTTCTCGACGACGCCGTGGTCGCTCTTGTACGGCTCGCCCGTGATCTTGGACTTCACCAGGCTGATGGCCGACGCGACCTTGCTGCCGGGCGTGTCCCAGTACTCGCCCTTGTCGACCGTGACCTTGATCAGCGTCGAGTTGCTGCCCTCGGGGCCCTCGGGAAGCCAGGCCTCGGCGAAGGTGTTCCAGAGCTCCTTGAGCTTGTCCAGGTCGTCGACGACCTCGGCGCGACCGGTCAGCGCCACCCACGAATCCGAGGAGCTGAAGGTCAGCTGCACGTCGGGACGCTTGGCCACGTCCTGGGTGTGCTCGGTGTCCTTGGCCGTGATGAACCACAGCTCGGCGGGGTCGAGGTCGGTGTCCTGGCGCGCCATGGGGATGCTGCGCAGCGTGCCGTCGTCGGTCGTGGTGGTGAACATGCCGATCCGCAGGTCGGTCAGCAGGTCGTCGAGCGTCTTCTCGTCCTCGGTGCTCATGTTCGTTCCCCTCGTCGTGGTGTCTTTCCTCCAACGTAGGTCGGGCTCCGGGGGGCCGCAGCCCGAGCGAGTCGCTCGTCGGGATGCCCGCTTCCGGATCGTCGCGCAGGCTGGAGACATGACCGAGATCAGCAGGACCTTCACCGTCGAGCCCGCCCCCGCGACCGTCCTCGAGTACCTCAAGGACTTCTCCCACGCCGAGCAGTGGGACCCCGGCACCGAGTCGTGCACGCAGAACGGCGCCGGTCCCGTCGTCGTCGGCACCACGTGGCACAACACCTCGAAGATCGCCGGCGTGAGCACCGAGCTGACGTACGAGCTCACCGAGCTCGACGACCGCCACGTGCAGTTCGTCGGCACCAACGAGACCGCCCACACGACCGACACGATCACCGTCGAGCCGCACGGCACCGGCAGCGAGATCACCTACGTCGCGAACATCGAGATGAAGGGTGCGGCCAAGCTCGCCACCCCCGTCGTCAAGCTGGTCTTCGAGAAGATCGGCAGCGACACCGAGGACGACATGGTGCGGGTGCTCAACGGGCTCTGAGCCGAGACGCCGTCCGGTGTGCCGCCGGAAGGGGAACACCTGGTCGGGGGACGGTGTTGAGACGTTCTGACGGCGGACCGTGGTGACATGGTCCGCATCGTGTTCCGATCAGGAACACTGACCTCACGGACCAGCGCACCACGCGCACCAGCACCGAGCACCAGGGGTGGCATGACCAGCACGACCCAGCACGACGTCGACGCCGAGACGTCCGGCCCGGAGACGACCGGCAGCGGGCCACTGCCGCGCGAGCACGTGCTCGTGATCGCCACCCTCTTGGTGGCGTCGTTCGTGGTGATCCTCAACGAGACCGTCATGAGCGTCGCGATCCCGGTCCTCCAGGAGGACCTGGGCGTGCCGCCGTCGACGGGTCAGTGGCTCACCACGGCGTTCATGCTCACGATGGCGGTGGTCATCCCGCTCACGGGCTTCCTCATCCAGCGGGTCGCCACGCGGACGCTGTTCGTCGCGGCCATGTCGCTGTTCACGGCCGGCACCGTTCTCGCGTTCTTCTCCACCACGTTCGCGGTGCTGCTCGTGGCCCGCGTGGTCCAGGCGTCCGGGACCGCGGTCATGCTGCCGCTGCTCATGACCACGGTCATGACGATCGTCCCGGCCGCCCGCCGCGGCGCCATGATGGGCAACATCACCGTGGTCATCGCGGTTGCCCCGGCGCTCGGGCCCACGATGTCGGGCTTCGTGCTCGACCACCTCGGCTGGCGGTGGATCTTCGGCGTCGTCGCTCCCATCGCGCTCGGCGCGCTGGTGATCGGTGCCCGCTACGTCGTGAGCGTCTCGGCCACGGGAAACCAGCGCATCGACGTCGTGTCGGTGCCGCTGTCGGCGCTCGGCCTTGGCGGGCTCGTGTACGGCCTCGTGGGCATCGGCGAGCACGCCCAGGGATCGTCGGGCACCCCCACGTGGCTGCCGTTCGTCGTGGGCACGGTGGCGCTGGCCGCCTTCGTCGCCCGCCAGCTCCACCTGCAGCGCACCGACCGCGCCCTGCTCGACCTGCGCGTGTTCACGTCGGGCCAGTTCCGCATCGCGCTCGGCGCGATGCTCATCGGCATGTCGGCCATGTTCGGGTCGTTCCTCCTGCTGCCGCTGTTCGCGCAGCAGGCCCTCGGGCTCTCGGCGCTGCAGACCGGCCTCATCACGCTGCCCGGCGGCATCGTCATGGGCGTCACCGGTCCCTTCGTCGGCCGGCTGTACGACCGGTACGGCCCGCGGGTCCTGGCGGTGCCCGGGTCGGTGCTCGTCTCGGCCGGCCTCTGGCTGCTCGTCGACGTCGACGCGGACACGTCGCTGGCCTGGCTGGTCGGCGCCAACCTCGTGCTCATGCTCGGCCTGTCGGCCACGTTCACGCCGCTCATGACGACCGCCCTCGGATCGGTGGAGCCGCGGCTCTACTCCTACGCGAGTGCCGTGGTCAGCACCCTCCAGCAGGTGGCCGGTGCTGCGGGAGCGGCGCTGTTCATCACGATCATGACCGTGGTCTCCAGCGCCGGCGTCAACGCCGGCATGGGTGAGGGTCCCGCCTTCGTCGACGGTGTGCGACGGGCGTTCCTGGTGGGCGCGCTGCTCAGCCTGCTGCTCGTCGCGCTGGTGCCGTTCCTGCGCAAGCCCGACGCCGAGCCCGCGCCCGCCGTTCACTGACGTCCCAAGCCCGGAGGCCCCGCGCGGGAGTGACGGGGCGGTGCCTAGGGTGGTCGCGTGGGGGAGATGGGCACGGTCGCGCTGGTCGTCGTGCTCCTCGCGGTCGTCCTCGGTGCCTTCGTGCAGTCGACGGTGGGCATCGGTCTCGGTCTGGTCGCCGCTCCCGTGGTCACGCTCGCGGCCCCGCAGCTCATGCCCGGCGGGATGCTCATGGTGGTCGTGCTGCTGCCCATCGTCACGCTCGCCCGTGAGCGCGACGAGATCGACTGGGGCGGACTCGGCTGGGCCTTCCCGGCGCGCGTCGTCGGGACCGTCGTCGGCGTGTGGGTCGTGGCGAGCGTCGACGACCGTCAGCTCGGCATCGCCGTCGGCGCCATGGTCCTGGTGGCGGTGCTCCTCACCGCGCGCACCGTGGTCATCCCGGTCAACCGAGGAACCCTCAGCGGTGCCGGATTCGTCAGCGGCGTCACCGGGACCGCGTCGTCGATCGGCGGTCCACCGCTCGCCCTGCTGCTCCAGCGACGGTCGCCCCGGCAGATCCGGACCACGCTCGCGGTCTACTTCCTGCTCGGGTCCCTGCTCAGCCTCGCCGGGCTCGCCTGGGCCGGCGAGCTCACCGTCGACGAGGCCTGGTTCGCGCTCGCCGCCGTGCCGGCGCTCGTGCTCGGCTTCGCGGTGAGCGGGCCGCTGCGGCGGCGGCTTCCGGCCCACGTCGTGCGACCCCTCGTGCTGCTCGTCAGCGGGGCATCGGCCGTGGCCCTCATCGTCCGCTCGACGGTCGGCTGAGAGGCTCCCGCACCCCGAAACGCCCCGCACGCAGGCATCGTGGCCTCAACGGTCTACACTTGGCGCAGCAGGTGCCGCACGGCCCGCGCTCGTGGGGATGGCGCTCAGCCGCCGCCCCACCGCCGATCTCACTGGCGGGCGAGCCGTCGTACGCCCTGCCGCGGGGGACGGACCAGCCGTCCGCCGCCGACCGTGACGGACGTCCGGTCGCGGAGGAGGAGCCTGTTGGCCACACGAACCCAGCGCCAGAACCCCCAGCGCCAGAATGCTCAGCGCCAGAACGCGCAGCGAGGCAGCAACGGGGCACGGCGCAAGAAGCACGACGACGACACCGGCCTCATGCCCGTGCTCGCCAAGGCCGTGCGCGAGGTCGAGAACGCCGTCCAGCGACGCCGCGTCACCGCCACCACCCGCGCCACCTTCCAGGCCGTCGGCCTGCTCGTCCGTGAGGAGCGCGCCCGCGTCAAGACCGCGACCGACCTCACCGAGCCCCAGCGCGCTGACCAGCTCAAGCGACTCGACGGCGTGGCCACCATCCTGGCCAAGACCGCCACCCGCGAGCCCGCCCTCCTCATGCTCCTCACCGAGGAGGCCGAGGTCTCCGGCTCCACTCTGGCACTCAAGCGCGAGCTCATGGCGGCCGCCGGCCTCGAGCTCGCCGCCGAGCCCACCCCCGACGCAGCCGTGCGTGTCGACCGCTCCGTGGTCCCCCGCTCCGTCATCGCGCGCCAGCTGGCCAACCCCTTCATGGCCCCCGACTTCACCGACGAACCTCCCCCGCGCACCGGCCCCAGCCGCCTGGCCACGTGGGAGCTCCTCGGCCCGCTGCTGTCGTCGTTCGAGCGCGCCGCGGCCGGCGCCCCGGCCTGCATGGAGCTGCCCGAGCCGATCCCCGGCATCGTGCGCGGCCCGGAGCTGATGCGCCACCAGGCCGAGCTCGTCGCTGCTGCGGCCGACGGTCACCGCACCTTCCTGCTGGCCGACGAGCCGGGCCTGGGCAAGACGGCCCAGTCGCTGCTCGCGGCCCAGGCCGCGGGTGCCTTCCCGCTGCTCGTCGTCGTCCCCAACGTGGTCAAGGCCAACTGGGCACGCGAGGCCGGGCTCTGGACGCCGCACCGCCCCGTCACCGTGGTGCACGGCAACGGCGACGACATCGACGCCTTCGCCGACATCGTGGTCGTCAACTACGAGATCCTCGACCGGCACGCCGGCTGGCTCGGCGACCTGGGCTTCCGCGGCATGGTGCTCGACGAGGCCCACTTCATCAAGAACACGTCGTCGCAGCGTTCCCGCCACGTGCTCAAGATCGCCGACCGCATCCGCAGCCGCACCTCGCGGCCGCTCATGATGGCGCTCACCGGCACCCCCCTCATCAACGACGTCGACGACTTCCGCGCCATCTGGCAGTTCCTCGGGTGGATCGACGAGAAGAAGCCGATGCCCGAGCTCATGCACGCGCTCGACGAGACGGGCCTGACCCCGCTCGACGCCGGCTTCTTCCCCGCCGCGCGCCAGGCCGTCATCGACCTCGGGATCGTGCGACGCCGCAAGATCGACGTCGCCGCCGACATCCCCGCCCGTCGCATCGCCGACATGCCCGTCGAGCTCGACGGCGAGGCCGGGCGGTCCATCCGTGCGGCCGAGGCCGAGCTGGCCCGCCGTCTGGTGGCCCGCTACGACCGCGCCGCAGCCGCCCGCATCGAGGCCGGACACCCGGTCGCGGAGGTCCTCGACCTCGACCTCGTGCGCAAGGTCGCCGCGTGGGAGCGCGAGGAGGCCAACGAGTCCACGGGCGAGAACGTGTTCTCCATGGTGCGTCGCATCGGCCAGGCCAAGGCCGGGCTCGCCGCCGACTACACCGCCCAGCTGGCGCGCAGCGTCGGCAAGGTCGTGTTCTTCGCCAAGCACCTCGACGTGATGGACGCCGCGCAGAAGGCGTTCGAGGAGCGCGGCATCGGCTACTCCTCGATCCGGGGCGACCAGACCGCCGCCGCGCGCACCAAGGCGATCGACGCGTTCCAGAACGACCCGGACACGCAGATCATCGTCTGCTCGCTCACCGCGGCCGGCGTCGGCATCAACCTGCAGGTCGCGTCGAACGTGGTCCTGGCCGAGCTGTCGTGGACCGACGCCGAGCAGATGCAGGCCATCGACCGCGTGCACCGGATCGGTCAGAGCGAGCCCGTCACGGCGTGGCGCATCATCGCCTCGCAGACGATCGACAGCCGCATCGTCGAGCTCATCGACAGCAAGGCCGGGCTCGCCGCCCGTGCCCTCGACGGTGAGGACACGGAGGTCGAGGCGACCGACGTCCAGCTCGAGGCGCTCGTCGGCATCCTGTCCGACTCCCTGCGCTCCCGCCGCCGCTGACCCGAACGTCTCCCCGTTTCGGACACTTCCGGGGGTGTCCGGGGCCCGAAAGTGCCCCGGAAGTGTCCGAGACGGAGGGACTGGCGCGGGTCAGCCGAGGGCGCGGTCGAGGTTGATCGCGGCGCTGATGAGCGAGAGGTGCGTGAAGGCCTGCGGGAAGTTGCCCAGCTGGTCGCCCGTGGCGCCGATCTGCTCGGCGTACAGGCCCAGGTGGTTGGCGTAGGTGAACATCTTCTCCAGCGCCACCTCGGCCTCGCGATGCCGTCCGGCCCGGGTCAGGGCCTCCACGTACCAGAACGAGCACAGGCTGAACGTGCCCTCGCCGTCGTGCAGGCCGTCGCCGTCGGTGTCGGTGTCGGCGATGCCGTCGGGCGCGGCGTGCACGTCGTAGCGGAACACCAGGCTGTCGGCGACCAGCTGGTCCTCGACGGCGGCGAGCGTGGAGAGGAACCGCGGGTCCACCGGCGAGCAGAACTTGACCATCGGCATCAGCAGCACGCCCGCGTCGAGCACGGGGGCGTCGGCCTGGTCCGCATCGGGGTCGACCTCGGCCAGGGTGAACGTGCGGTGGTGCTCGTCCCAGTGATTCGTCATGATCTCGTCGTGGATCGCGTCGCGCACCCGCGCCCACGCCGACAGGTCGCCGGGCAGACCTCGCTGGCGGGCCATGCGGATCATCCGCTCCACCGCGACCCAGCACATGAGCCGGCTGGTGGTGTGCGCCCGCACGTCGCCGCGGATCTCCCACATGCCGGCGTCGGGGGAGTCCCAGTGCTCCATCACCCAGTCCAGCACGCGACGCAGGTCGTTCCAGGCGTCGTGGCTGATCCCGGGTCCGTACTTGTCGAACAGGTAGACCGCGTCGATGACCTCGCCGTAGATGTCGAGCTGCAGCTGGTCGACCGCGCCGTTGCCCACCCGGACCGGACGGGAGTCGGCGTAGCCCGCGAGGTGGTCGAGGGCGTGCTCCTCGACCGGCATCGACCCGTCGATGTCGTAGAGGACCCGCAGAGGGCCCAGCCGCTCGGCGTCGTCGCGCTTCTCGCCCAGGCGCTCGGAGAGCCAGCGCGTGAAGGCGTTCGCCTCCGAGGTGAACCCGAGCCGGAGCAGCGCGTACAGGCTGAACCCGGCGTCGCGGATCCAGACGTACCGGTAGTCCCAGTTGCGGGATCCGCCGATGGTCTCCGGCAGGCTCGTCGTCGGCGCCGCGATGACGGCACCCGTCGGCTCGTGCGTGAGCAGCTTGAGCGTGATCGCCGAACGGTGCACCGTCTCGCGCCAGCGGCCCGTGTAGGTCGACTGGGAGATCCACCGGCGCCAGAACGCCGACGTCGCCACGAACAGCTCCGACGTGTCCTCGACGCCGCACGCCTGGAACTGCGACGACGGCCCACCGTCGGAGGTTCCCGTCGGGTCCTCGCCGACGTCGAGGACCTCGAGCACGAACAGCGCGTGCTCGCCCTCGTCGAGCGTCACCTCGGCCACGACGTCGAGGCCGTCGACCTCGAGCGCCACCGTGGAGCTGATCCCGAGCCGGACGGCGGGGTCGTCGCCGAGCGCCGGAGCCGACACGACCACGCCACCGTCGACCTCCTCGACCTCGGGGTCCTGCCGTGCGTAGTGCGGCCGCGCCGCCACACGCGATCGCACCACCGACCGGCCGCGCACCGCGGTCACGCGCCGCACGAGCCGCTGGCGGTGGTCGGCGTCCTCGGCCTTCAGCACCGGCATGAAGTCGTGCACCTCCACGACGCCCTCCTCGGTGAGGAAGCGCGTGGCGAGGATGGCGGTGTCGGGGAAGTAGAACTGCTGCGAGCGGACCGAGCCGTCGACCGGGTACAGCTGCCACGACCCCCCGCGCTCGGCGTCGAGCACCGACGCGAAGACGCTCGGCGCGTCGAAACGACCCGGGCAGAACCAGTCGATCGTGCCGTCGGTGCCCACCAGTGCGGCGGTCCGCAGGTCACCGATCAGTCCGTGGTCCGCGATCGGCAGCGGTGGCGTGGTCGGGGGAGTCACCGCAGGTGCCAGCCGCGCTCGCCGGCGAGGTCGAGCGCCGCCTGCGGTCCCCAGGACCCCTGGGCGTACGTCTGCACCGGTGGCGGGTCCTCCAGCACGGGCGTGATGACCTGCCACAGCCGGTCGACCTCGTCGCCCCGGGTGAAGAGCATCTGGTCGCCCTGCATCACGTCGAGCAGCAGGCGCTCGTACGCCTCGAGCGGCCGGTGGTCGGCGTCCTCGTCCTCGGCGTCGGGAAGCGTCAGCGTGGCCGCGGCGCGCTCGAGCTCGAACGTCGGCCCGGGGCGCTTCACGTTGAGGCTCGCCGTCACCTCGGGCACCTCGCCCAGCTCGAGGACGAGCCGGTCGTCGCCGTCCTCGCGCGACTCGAACAGCGGCTCGGGTGCGCGGAAGAACAGCGTCACCGTGCGGCGGGTCGCCGCCATGGCCTTGCCGGTGCGCAGGAGGAACGGGACGCCGCGCCAGCGGTCGGTGTCCACGTGCACGCGCACGGCCACGAAGGTCTCCGTCGTGGAGTCGGCGTCGACCCCGTCCTCGTCGGTGTAGCCCTCGTACTGCCCGCGCACCACGTCGTCGGGGCCCAGCGGCTGCACCGCCTCGAACACGGCGGCCTTCGCGTCGCGCAGGTGGTCGGCGTCGATGCCGTCGGGTCGCTCCATGGCCAGGAAGCCGAGGACCTGCGACAGGTGCGTCGAGACCATGTCGCGCAGTGCTCCGGTGGCCTCGTAGAACGCGCCCCGACCCTCGATGGTCAGCTCCTCGGGCACGTCGATCTGCACGGCGCACACGTGCTCGGCGTTCCACGACGGCTCGAGCAGCCCGTTCGCGAACCGCAGCGCCAGCACGTTCTGCACCGCCTCCTTGCCCAGGAAGTGGTCGATGCGGAACACGGCGTCCTCGCCGGCGACGTCGTCGAGCGTGGCCTGCAGCGAGCGCGACGACTCCAGGTCGGTGCCGAACGGCTTCTCCACGACGATGCGGGCGTCGTCGGCGATGCCCTCGGTGCCCAGCATGCGGATCATCGGCTCCATCGCGGCCGGGGGCACCGACAGGTAGACCAGTCGACGGGCGTCGCCGCCCAGCTCGGACTCGGCATCGCGCACCGCAGCCGCCAGGGCGCTGCCGTCGTCGGCGTCCGACGTCTGGAACGTCACGCGGGAGACGAAGGCGTCGGCGACGTCGGCGTCGAGCTCGTCGACCGTGTCGCGCAGACCGTCGAGCACCTGCTGGGCGAAGTCGCCGTCGGGCTCGTGCCGTCCGGACCCGATCACGCGATAGTCGGCGGGGAGGCGGCCGGCTGCGGCCAGGCGGTACAGGCCGGGGAACAGCTTGCGACGGGCGAGATCGCCGGTGGCGCCGAAGAGCACGACGACGTGCGGCGGCAGAGCGGTGGGGGAGTCAGGCACGACACGTCCTCGCGTCGGGGGAGCAGGGGCACCACCCACGCTAGGAGCGGGTGGGTGATGCCGCATGGCGACCGCTGCCGAAGGTGCGCGTCCGACGAAGAGGGATCGGACGCCCCGGCGCTTCTCGAGGGCCCCGGGACGTCCGTCCGGGCATCGCGCCACACCCCTGGAGGCGGGCGTGCCCAGGGCAGCATATCCGAAGTTGGACTTTCGTTCGTGTACGACGCCTCGGGGTGGTCGCTACGATGACGCTCCGACGGTGCGTCGACGACGCCTGGACGCCGTCCGGGACCCGGGGGAGGGGCGGCCGTGAGCGACGCCGAGATGGACGGACCCGACACGGACCGCCTGTGGGGTGCGGAGTGGTGGGAGCGTCTCGCCGACGCGCGTGAGCGGTGGCGCGAGGGTCACGTCGGGACCGCACGGACCCTCGACGGGGTGGTCCGCACCGCCTTGTTCGTCGCCTTCGCCGTGCTCGTCGTGACGGTCAGCGTCTCGCCGGTCCTGCGTGCGGGACTCGGTGCGTGGCTGGGTGGTGCCTGGCTGGCGCTGCTGGGCTTCGTGCTGCTGCGCACCAAGACGGTCGCCTGGTCGACGTACTGGTGGATCTTCACGGTCTCGCTCGGCTGGTCCTTCGTCGCGAGCGTCGGTCTGGGCTCGCTCGCCTCCTCCGTCTCCGCCGGGGGCGCCGAGGCAGCCGGTCCGGCGGTGGGCATCGCGTCGATCGGCGAGGAGGCGCTGAAGCTGGCGCCCCTGCTGCTCATCGCGGTCTTCGCCCCAGGACGGGTGCACCGCTTCTCGGTGGCCGACTGGGTGCTCGTCGCCCTGGCGAGCGGCGCGGCCTTCACGGCGGTCGAGGAGTTCATCCGACGGGCCGCGAGCATCGGTCTCGAGGGTGGTGGCGTCCCGGACAGCTTCCTGTCGTTCGGGGTCTCCGGGCTGCAGCTGGCCTACGACGGGGCGGTGGCCTATCCCGGCCACCACGCCGCCACCGGCATCACGGGTGCAGCGGTGGGGCTGGGCATCGCGCTGGTGCGTCGGGCACGGCGCGACATCGGCTGGCGTAGGGCGGCGCTCCTCGTCGCCGGCGTCGCGCTCCCGGTGCTCGTGTGGTGGCTCTTCGTCGTGCGGCACGCCGCGCTCAACGCCTTCGGCGTCGGCGTCGACCTGCCGGGGCCGATGGCCTTCACCGAGGCGCTGCTGCCACCTGCGTGGGGACGCACGCTGACGGTGCTGCTGGTGCTCCTGCTGGTGCAGCTCGTCGACGCCCGACGTCTCGCCCGCTGGCGGGACGCCAGCCTGGAGGACGGTCCCACCCCCGCCTGGCTCGACCGGCTGCTCGACACGACGGAGCGCTGGCGCGCCGCGGACGGCCCTGCGCGGTTCGGAGCCCCCGTGGTGGAGAGCGCCGGCCACCTCGGCCACGTGGTCGGGCGCGACGTGCGCCAGCTCGCGGAGGTCGTCGGGAGCCAGGATGGGACGAACCGATGGTCGATCCTGCGGTCTTCTCGTACGCTCTTGGCCATGCAGCGAGAGATGCGACAGATCGTCCAGCACCTGGATGGCGCTCCGTCGCGCCCCTCGGTGGTCCGCTCGGTGGCCCTGGTGGCCCTCGTCGTGCTCGGTGCGGTGACGATGCTCGTCGCCCCGGCGGTGGCCGACGACGTCCAGTCCGCGGCCGACGCCGGCCAGGCGTGGATGGCCGGACTGCTCCAGCAGCTCGACCAGTGGTGGAGCGGCGCGAGCTTCATCGACCGCACCCTCTTCACGGCCGGCACGGTGGCCGCCGCGAGCCTCTCGTCGGCCGCGCTCGGGCGGTCGCCCGGGTCGCTGCGCGAGACGACGCCCGTGGGCGCCGTCGCGGCGCTCGGCCACGGCGCGCTGGCCGCCGGCCTGCGGGTCACGGGGTCCTCGGCCAACGCCACGTCGCCGTGGGTGGCCGAGACCGACCGCTACCTGGCCGATCCCACCGGCTGGCGCACCGCCCAGATGATCCGGCTCAGCGCGCCGGGAGCCTGACCGGCTGCACGTCGGCCACGGTCTTGTCGTCGCGGAGCCCGCGCCACACGGGGTGGCGCAGGTGGCCGGAGTCGGTCCAGCCTGCCGAGGTCACCTCGCCGACGATCGTGGGCTCCACCCACACGGCCTCGCGGGAGACGTCGCGTGGCGCCGCCACCGTCGCCTCGTCACGACGTGCCTCCTCCAGTCGTGCCGCGAGGTCGGCCAGCGTGCGCTCGGCGAACCCGGTGCCCACGCGACCGGCGTAGACGAGCGTGCCCTCGGCGTCGGGAACGGCGACGAGGAGCGACCCGATGCCGCCGCCGCGGCCTCCCCTGCCGGGTCGCCAGCCGACCACCACGACCTCCACGTGCTGCTCGTGCTTGAGCTTGACCCAGTGCGCCGACCTCGCACCGGGCCGGTACCGGCTGGTGCGACGCTTCGCCACCACGCCCTCGAGTCCCAGCTCCCGGCTGGCCTCCATCGCGGCCTCCAGGTCACCGTCGAAGGCGGCCGGCACGTCCACGCCGTCGGCGTCGTCGAGGTCGAGGCCGAGCAGCAGCTCGCGACGCTGCTCGTAGGGCAGCCCGGTCACGTCGGCACCGCCGAGCCTGAGCAGGTCGAACCCGACGAACCGCACCGGCACGCTGCGGCGGGCCGCGGTCACCTCGCGCGGCTTCGTGAGCCCGATGCGCTGCTGGATGCGTCCGAAGGAGGGCGCGCCGGCGTCGTCGAGGGCGACCACCTCGCCGTCGACCACGGTGTCGTCGAGGTCGAGCGTCTCCAGTGCCTCGGTGATCTCGGGGTAGGTGGCGGTGACGTCGCGACCGCTGCGCCCGACGAGCCGCACGGCGCCCGCGTCGCACGTGGCCACCACGCGCACCCCGTCCCACTTCATCTCGAACGCCCAGGCCTCCGCGTCGGCGTGGGCGTGGGCGTCGAACGTGCCGGCGCGCGTGGCGAGCATGGGTGCGACCGTGTCGAGCCGTCCGGGGTCCGGCGACGCCCCCTCGTCGGCGCTGTCGTCGCTGCTCGCCTCGTCGCTCTCCGGCGTGTGCTCGACCGGCGCGCGGGCCGGGTCCATGCGGTGCATGAGCCAGTTCTCCCCGGTGCGGATGAGCGCGAACCGCACGCTGCCGCCGAGCCCGCCGCCTTCGCTGCCGTGCAGGGTGGCGATGACCTCGCCGTCCTTCCACTTCTCGAGCGTGTACGTGCCGTGGTCCCAGATCGTCACCTCGCCTGCGCCGTACTCACCCTTCGGGATGGTGCCCTCGAACGTGGCGTAGTCCATCGGGTGGTCCTCGGTCGGCACCGCCAGGTGGTTCTTCCCGGGGTCCTCCGGCGGCCCCTTGGGCACGGCCCACGACACGAGCACCCCTTCCCGCTCGAGCCTCACGTCGTAGTGCAGGCGGGTGGCGTGGTGCTCCTGGACGACGAAGACCGGCCCGTCGCGGTCCGGGTCGGCCCCGTCGTCGGCCCCGTCGTCTGTCGGGGCGTCGGCGGGGACGGGCTCGGGCGTGCGGCTGGCGTCGCGCATCGACCGGTAGACCGTCAGGCGGTCGGGCGCGGCGGTCGCGGACGCGGCCGTGTCGGTGTCGCTGCTTCCAGCCCCCAGGCCGGAGAGGGGGTCGTCGGAGCGCTCCAGCACCTCGGCCATCGTCAGGTGCCGCAGGTCGGGACCGAGCTCGTCCCAGTGCCGTGGCGCAGCGACGAAGGGGCCCTCGCCGTCCGGCGCCGCGCGGCCACGCAGCGAGTAGGGAGCGATGGTGGTCTTGGCCTGGTTGTTCTGGCTCCAGTCGACGAGCACCTTGCCGTCGCGCAGGGACTTCTTCATCGACGAGACCACGAGGTCGGGCAGCGCGTCCTCCAGGGCCGCGGCGACCTGCTTGGCGAAGGCGTTCACGTAGTCGGGTCCGTGCTCGCCGGTGAGCCGGGCGTACAGGTGCAGTCCCTTGCTGCCGCTCGTGACGGGCCAGGCCGTGAGCCCCACGTCGTCGAGCAGCTCACGCGCGGCGAGTGCGACCTCCACGCACTCGGCCAGACCTGCCCCGGGCCCGGGATCGAGGTCCAGCACCAGGCGGTCCGGATGGCGGGGCGTGCCGTCGGCGTCGACCCGCCACTGCGGCACGTGGAGCTCGAGTGCCGCCACCTGCCCGAGCCACGCCAGGGTGGCCGGGGAGTCCACGATCGGGTACACGTTCACGTGGCTCTTGTGCCGCACCACCACCCGGCGCACCCAGTCGGGGGCCGAGTCGGGCAGGTTCTTCTCGAAGAACACCTCGCCGGGACGGTCCGGCACACCGACGCCGTCGGGCCAGCGCTTGCGGGTGGCGGGGCGCCCGGTCGCCCACGGTAGCAGCCGGTCGGCGACCGCCACGTAGTACGAGATCACCTCGGCCTTGGTCGTGCCCGACGCCGGGTAGAGCACCTTGTCGAGGTTGGTGACGCGCAGGCGGCGACCGTCGACCTGCACGGTCTGCGACGACCCGCGACCCGCCACGACCGCGGTCAGGCCTTCTTGCGGGCGCGCGGCTTGGTCGCGTCACCCGAGCCCTGGCCACGCCGTTCCTTGCTGCGCTCGACGCTGCGCTTCAGCGCCTCCATCAGGTCGACGACCTCGGCGTCCTCGCCCTCGTCGTCCTTCTCGCCGAACGTGGCCGCGGTGTCAATGGTGTCGCCCTGCTCCAGCTTGGCCTCCACGAGCGTGCGGAGCTGCTCCTGGTAGTCGTCGGTGAACTGCGACGCGTCGAAGTCGGCCGCCAGGGAGTCGACGAGCTGGGCGGCCATGTCGCGCTCCTTGGCGCTGATCCGCGGCACCTGGTCGAGCACGTCGAACTCCGCCTCGCGGATCTCGTCGTCCCACAGCATGGTCTGCAGCAGGAGCGTCTTGTCGCGCACCCGCAGCACCGCGAGCCGCGTCTTCTGCCGCAGCGCGAACCGCACGACCGCGCTGCGGTCGGTGTCCTCCAGGGCACGCCGCAGGAGGGTGTACGGCTTGATGGCCGTCTTGTCCGGCTCCAGGAAGTAGGCCTTGTCGAGCCGGATCGGGTCGATCTGCTTGGCCGGGACGAACTCCACGACCTCGATCTCCTTGGCCGTCTCGGCCGGCAGTGAGGCGAAGTCCTCCGGGGTCAGGACGACCGTGTTCTCGCCGTCGTCGTAGGCCTTCGCGATGTCCTCGTAGGCCACGACCTCGCCGCAGATCTCGCACCGGCGCTGGTAGCGGATGCGCCCACCGTCGTCGGCGTGCACCTGGTGCAGGGACACGTCGTGGTTCTCGGTGGCGCTGTAGACGCGCACCGGCACGTTGACCAGCCCGAAGCTGATCGAGCCCTTCCAGATCGAGCGCATGGATCCAGTCTTCCTCAGTGGAAGGGCCACGGCCAGCCCGCACACGAACGTCGGGCCGGGACCACCATGGTCCCGGCCCGACGTGGGCGTGCTGCTGCGGCTACTTGGAGCCGGGTCCGTCGACCGCGTCGAGCGAGTCGGCGGTGGGGGCGGCGCCGGGGGGCGTCGAGCCCGACGGCGGACGCGGCGCAGGCGCCGGAGCCGGCTGGTACGGCGGCGGGGGCGGGGCCTGCTTGCCCTTGAGCGTGGCGAAGGCGGCAGCACCGGCGCCGGCGATCAGGCCCAGGCCGACGATGCGACGCAGACGACGCTTCTTCTTCGGCTTGACCTCGTCGGGCAGGCGGTCGGCCACGCGCTTCGGCAGCTTGTCGTAGGTCTTCTCGTTGAGCTCGGGCGTGCGCTCGAGCAGCTCGTCGCGCAGCTCCGGGAGGCGCTCGCGCAGCTCGGCGACGCCGTGGCTGGCCTTCGCCGCGACGATGTCGCGCACGTCGGCGGCACCGGACTGGGTCTTGGCGACGACGCTGTCGCGCACCTCGGGAGCGTGGTCCACGAGCTGCTGACGGACGTCGTCGGCCTGGGCGAGGAGGTCCTCGAGGCGGCTCTGGAGCTTGTCCTTGACGGTCTTGTTCTTCCTCAGCGGCATGCTGACACGGCTCCTCGGTGGTCGATGGTGCTTCTCGCTGTCGACACTATCGCCGGTGCCCCTGCGGTGCACCCTGTGGCGGTGCTGGACTCTCGGGTCAGCCGCGCAGGCGACGGGCCGCGCGGCGCCAGCGAGACGCGGGGGCCGGCGCGGTCGGCTTGGCGATCTCGACGAACCCCGGCGCGTAGGGCTCGAGGCCGGCGTCGACGCGGCGACCGATCTCGGCGGCGGCCGCTCGGGGGTCGGCGAAGGGGACGCCGCTCAGCTGGTTGGGGGAGAAGCGCCACCACTGCAGCCGGAGCAGCTCCTCGACGACGTCGTCGGGGAGTCGGCGACGCAGGACCCTGGCCGGCAGCCCGGCGGCGATCGAGTACGGCGGGAGGTCCTTCGTGACGACCGCGCCGGCGGCGACGACGCAGCCGTCGCCGATGCGCACGCCCTTGAGCACCACCACGTTGGCACCCAGGTGCACGTCGTTGCCGATGACGGCGGGCTCCTCGCCGCGGGTGCCGCGGAACGAGGTCCGTCCGTCCGCCTCGGGGTCGACCGTCTCGACGGCGTCGGCGCTCGGGTGCCACCCCCAGGTGCTGGCGCGGTACTGGAACGCGGAGGCGCTGAGCCACGTCGTGGGGTGGCTGATGGCGCCGAGGATGCTGCCCGGACCGATCTCGCCGTACCGACCGACGTCGGCCGACTGGATCTCGACGATCTTGCCGAACTCGGTGAAGGCGCCCACGTGCGTGTCGGAGCGGATCGTCAGGGCCCCGATGATCCGCACGGGCGGCTCGGCCAGGAACCGGGCGCCGTTGGACCGGTTGATCCGCTGGGCGCCGCGCGCGTGTTGCTCCACGTCGTCAGGGTATCGGCGCCCGGCAGAGGCTTTGGTCCCCCGTCCGGCCGTTCCGGCCCCGGTGCCTTCGCTGATCGGTGATCATGGACCCCGACGATCGGGGCCGAGCGGTTCGGGGTGGGGAAAGCAGGGGTGCACGTGCCGGGTTCCGTCGTCGTCGCCGGCCGCAGGTACCCGGCGATGACCGTGGCCACCGTGCTGCTCAACCTGATCGCCATCGCGATGCTGTCGCTGACGCTGCTCACGTGGCGCCCTGACAACAACCCCAGGTCCGCGCTGGTCGCGCTGATCGTCACGGCGGTCGCCGGCCTGGTCTGGACGCTGGCGCGCGGCGCGCTGCTCGAGCAGCGCGACGTGGCCGTGATGGTCGCCCTGGCGTTCGGCGCTCTCGCCGCGCTCACCTGGGGGACGGACCGCGAGCTGGCGGCGTTCGCGAACGGCTCCAGCGTTCCGATGCTCTCGGTGTTCGCGGTCTGGTTCCTGGCGATCGGGCTTGCGCGGGTGATCGCGTACGTCGGCACGGCGGTGTGGGGACTCGCGATCGCGAGCCACGCCGACGAGACGTTGCTGGTGCCCGCCGTCACCGTGGCCGTGCAGGTCGTGGTGGCGACGGAGGTCCTGGGCAGGCTCCGGGCCCGGCTCGACCAGCTGGCCCGCACCGACGAGCTCACCGGGGCCCTCAACCGTCGAGGTGCGCACGCCCTCGTGACGCAGCAGCTGACGCGCAGGGCGCGACTCGGCACGCCGCTCACGGTGCTGGCGCTCGACGTGGACGACCTGCGCGCGGTGAACAACCGGGACGGTCACCCGGCCGGCGACGCGTTGCTGCGGGGGATCGTCGACCACCTGCGCTCCGGGCTCCGACCCGGCGACGAGGTGGGTCGCCTGGGTGGCGACGAGTTCCTCGTGGTGCTTCCGGGCGCGGACCACGGGGTGGGTGACGTCGTGGCTCGACGGCTCGCCGAGGGAGCGCCCGCCTCCTGGTCCGTCGGGGTGGCCCAGGCGCGGGCCGACGACGACCCGGCGTCGTTGCTGGCCCGGGCCGACGCGCGGATGTACGAGCGGAAGCAGGCCCGGCGGGGCCTGGATCAGGCCTGAGGCGTGGGGGCGGATGTGGTCCGGGAGTCGGCTCGTGCCGGGCGGCCGAGGAGCCCGCGTCGGTCGGCCAGCACCTCGAACACGACCGTGAAGAACGGCGGGATCGCGGCCAGCAGCGCCAGGACCAGCGTCTTGAGGTTCCAGCCGAAGGTGCGCCAGGCGACGAGGGCGGACGCGCAGTAGGCCACGAAGAAGGCGCCGTGGATGGGGCCGGAGATCGGGACGCCACCCTCGATGCCGCTGTGCGGGTCGTCCTGGACCACCCACTTGAAGAACATCGTGACGAGCAGGACGGCCCACGACACGGCCTCGGCGAACGCGAGCGCGCGGAAGGTCGGTCGGACCCAGGCCGGGTGGGTGCCGTCGTGGGAGGGGGAATCGGTGCGGCTGGCGGCGTTCACGGCGGTCAGGGTAGCGGCGCAACGCAAAAGAAACACCGGCGTGGTGAGATGTGCCCATGGCCTACCTGCTGCGCGTGGAGCTGCCCGACGTACCGGGCTCCCTGGGCGCGATGGCGTCGGCGCTCGGTGGCGCCGGGGCCGACATCGAGGCCATCGAGATCGTGGAGCACCGCTCCGACGGCAAGGCCGTGGACGACGTGCTCCTCGAGCTGCCGCCCCAGGTCATGGCCGACGCGCTGATCACCGCGTGCCACGAGCTGGAGGGCGTGCGGGTCCACTGGATCAGCCGCTACAACGCCGGCGCGAACCTCAGCATGGACCTCGAGGCCGTCGAGGCGTTCACGGCCGAACCCGAGCACGCTGTCGAGCGACTGGTGGAGGTCGTGCCGGCCACCTTCCGCACCGACTGGGCCATGGCGCTGCACCGGGTCGACGGGGAGCCCGCCGTGCTCAGTGCCTCGCCCTCGGCGCCGAAGCTGGTGCCCGACGCGGCGTCGTGGCTGTCGATCCGCAGCTCGCGTGCGCTCGACTCGGTGGACGCCTGGTCGTCGACGCTGCTCGCCGGCACCCAGGCGAAGGACCGCAGCGGTCAGGTGTTCGTCGTCGTGGTCGGACGCCACGGCGGACCGGAGTTCCTGGCCTCCGAGCTGGCCCGGCTGGGCCACATGGTGAGCCTCGCCGGGTCCGTCCAGGCCTGACGCGGCTGGGCCGGCCGGGCTGTCAGGGGCCCTCGGGCTCCTCGACCACCGGCTTCTTGGGGTCGGTCAAGGGGACGTGGGCGTGCTGGAAGCGGCCCAGCGCCGCGACCTCGCGCTCGAGGTCGGGCACGTGCTTCTTCAGCTGCGGGCGCATGACGGCCCAGCCGATCGGGGAGTTCACGAGCGGCTTGGTCCAGTTGGCCACGACGACGCCGCGTCGCACGTAGACGCGGGTCTTCCGCTTGGCGAGTCCGGCGACGATCGCGTCGACGCACTCGGCCAGCGTCGTGGTGGCGTTCGCCGGGAACGGGAGCTTGCCGCGGATGACCTTGAACGTCGGCAGGTCGGCCTCGGCGCCGCGGACGATGTCGGTGTCGATCCACGACGGGTGGGCGACGCCGACCTTGACGCCGAGGTGCGCGACCTCCTGGCGGGCGACGAGCGCCAGCGACTCCGCGCCGGCCTTGCTGGCGTTGTACGACGCGAGCCCGGCCAGGTTCGTGAAGGAGGCGAGGGAGGCGACGACGAGCGCGTAGCCCTTGGTCTTCTCCAGGTGCGGGATCGACGCGTGCAGGGTGCGGTAGACGCCGTTGACGTTGATGTCGATGACTCGCTCGAAGGAGGCCTCGTCGATCTGGCGGACCGTGCCGTACGAGGCGATCCCGGCGTTGGCGAGCACGTGGTCGATGCGGCCGAAGTGGGCGGCGGCGGCATCGATGGCGGCGGTCATGGCGCGGCCGTCGCGGGCGTCGGCCTCCCACCAGGCCGCCGCGGGGCCCAGCTCCGTGGCGAGCGCCTCGAGCAGGTCGGGCTCCAGGCCCAGCAGCGCGACGCGGCCGCCCTTCGCGACGTAGGCCCGTGCGACCCCGGCGCCGATGCCGCGCGCCGCGCCGGTGACGACCAGGACCTTGCCGGAGAAGCCCTTGCGGGCGAAGAGTGCCATGCGGTCAACATACCGACGGTATCTGAGTTCGTCACGCAGGTGTGACGCATCGTGCGAGGGGGGGTCACCGGGGTCGGTCGGGGGTGAGCGTCTCCTGGAGTGCGCGGTAGTGGTCGTGCGTGGCGGCGAGGTAGGCGTCGAAGTCGAGGTCGTCGGGGTCCGCTCCCGACGCCGAGGTCACGAGCCGGTCGAGGTACCACTCCCAGCCGGGGCCGGTGTGCTCGACGATCGAGACGTCGTGGATCCGCTGGGCGAAGAGGAGCGTCGTGGTCCCGTCGGACTCCCGCAGCTCGAGGTCGAGGTACCAGGCCCCGCCCTCGTCCACGACGTCGACGGCGAGGTGGGTCGGGGCGTCGCACGCGCGGATCTCGAAGCGGGACGGCTCGGCGGCGTCGCCCTCGGCGTTCATCTGGACCACCACGAACCCGTCGGCCGGGTCGCCGGTCCAGGTGCCGAACCAGCGGGCCAGGCGGTCGGACTCGGTGACCGACGCCCAGACGTCGTCGATCGGGGCGCGGAAGGTCCGTTCCCAGACGAGGTGGTCGTCGGTGCCGCGTCGCTCGTGGCGACCGGTGGGGGTGGGTGCGGTCATGCCGACTCCTCGTGGGTGCGGGTGGTGGGACGGTCGGTGACGGGGCGGTCGGTCGCGGGGTCACGACGTTCGCGCCGGGTGCGCGCGACCTCGGTGGCCAGGGCGTCGAGCGCCTGCTCGGGCACCGGCGGTCGAGGCGTGAGGGCGTCGACGAAGCGCCGCACCTCGCCGAGGGGCTCGGTGTGCAGGCGGTAGTGCCGTTCACGGCCGCGCTCGTCGGCGGTGACGAGTCCGGCCTCGGACAGCAGGCGCAGGTGCTTGCTGACGGCCGGTCTGGACACCGGGTGCTCGGCGGCGAGGTCGGCGACCCGTCGTGGACCCTCGGCGAGCCGGGCCAGCAGGGCTCGCCGGACCGGATCGGCGAGCGCGGCGTAGACGTCCATGCGCAACAGGTAACCAGTTGGTTACTCATCGTGTCAACGATACGGTCACGCCATGAGTGCACTGCCCGGCGTGTCCGAGACCTTCGACCCCTCCGCGTGGAACGAGGTGGCCGGCTTCGAGCACCTGACCGACGTCACGTACCACCGCGCCGTCGACCACGGCACCGTCCGGGTGGCCTTCGACCGCCCCGACGTGCTCAACGCGTTCCGCCCGCACACCGTCGACGAGCTGCTGCAGGTCCTCGACCACGCGCGCACGTCGGCCGACGTCGGCTGCGTGCTGCTCACCGGCAACGGCCCGAGCGAGAAGAACGGCAAGCGATCCTTCTGCACCGGTGGCGACCAGCGCATCCGCGGCCGGTTCGGCTACCAGTACGAGGACGGGTCGGCGTCGGGGTCGGACACCGGGGCCGAGGAGCCCAGCCCGGTGGACAAGGCGCGGCTGGCCCGCCTGCACATCCTCGAGGTGCAGCGCCTCATCCGCTTCATGCCCAAGGTCGTCGTCTGCGTCGTGCCGGGCTGGGCGGCCGGCGGCGGCCACAGCCTGCACGTCGTCTCCGACCTCACCATCGCGAGCGCCGAGCACGCCCGCTTCAAGCAGACCGACGCCGACGTCGGCAGCTTCGACGGCGGCTTCGGCTCGGCCTACCTGGCCCGCCAGGTGGGTCAGAAGTTCGCCCGCGAGATCTTCTTCCTGGCCGAGGAGTACTCCGCCGAGGACGGGGTGCGGATGGGCACGGTGAACCGCGCCGTCCCGCACGACGAGCTCGAGGCCACGGCGCTGGAGTGGGGCCGCATGATCAACGGCAAGAGCCCCACCGCCCAGCGCATGCTCAAGTACTCCTTCAACATGATCGACGACGGTCTCGTCGGCCAGCAGGTGCTCATGGGCGAGACCACCCGCCTGGCCTACATGACCGACGAGGCGCAGGAGGGTCGCGACCAGTTCCTCGAGAAGCGCGACCCCGACTGGTCGGAGTTCCCCTGGTACTACTGAGCCGTCCTGGACGGGGTGTCGCGGGTCACCACACCAATACGTGATCGACATGGTGGCGAACTAGGGGTACTTCCACCCGCCAAGACATGGCGGGTGCCCCCGATCAAGGACGTGGCTCCCATGAGCACCCTGCACCCCACCAAGAAGTTCTTCGCGAGCCTGGCCGTCGTGGCCGTCGCCGCACTCCCCCTCGCCGCCTGCAGCTCGGGCTCGGACTCCGACGCCTCGTCGGAGAGCAGCTCCTCGAGCTCGACGCCTCCGAAGGCCGTCGCCTCGATCACCGCGCTGACCGGTGAGGACACCGCCGTCGCTCTCGACACCGGCTTCACCGACGCCCTCGAGTCCCTCGGACTCACCCCCGGCACCGTCGGTGACGGCGCCCTGGAGGACGGCTCGCTCGTCTTCCCGATCACCGGCGGCAACGTCGAGGTCTTCACGCCGGGCGAGGTCTCGCCCTACGTGATCGGCCAGATCCAGCACGAGGGCTCGGGCTTCTCGCTCGAGGCCGGCGACACGAAGGTCGAGATCACCAACCTGAACGTCGACCCGGGCGTCTCGCGCGTCTACGGCGACGTGGCGGTCAACGGCGAGACCGCCGTGACCAGCGCCTACATCTTCACCCTCAACGGCAGCACCCTGAAGCCGCTGCAGTCCGAGGGTGAGACCGCGATCCTCGAGGGCACCCAGGTGCTCATCAGCCCGGTCGCCGCCGACCTGCTGAACCAGACCTTCGACACCGACGCGGTCACCCCCGAGCTGCTCGTGGGCATCGCCAAGATCACCGTCAACACCACCTCGGGTGACGACGGCAACTGACCTCCCGGTTGGGAGCATGACGGCGGGCAGGACTCTCGGGTCCTGCCCGCCGTCATGTCCGGACGACCTATCCCGCGGTCGTCCGCTCGCCGCGGGGAAGCGCAAGGAGCAGGGCCAGCAGGCCGGCCGCGCCGAAGAACCACGTCGACCAGTCGATGGTCCCGCTGACGATGTTGGTCACTACGACCGCGGCCGCGAAGATCGCGAACAGCAGGTGCCAGCGACGCTCGGACCGGTCGCGGTAGACCACCGTGCGGAGGTCGGCCTCGGCCAGGGCGAGCGCGTGCACCTGCGGCGGACCGAACGACTCGAACGGGTGCTCGCCGGTCTCCTCCGCGTGGGCGCGCGTCTCGGCCGTGAGTCGACGGGCCGTCTCGCGCGGCATCTTGTGACGTCCGCGCAGCAGCCACTCCATGCGGGTGAACCAGCGCTCGGCGGGCCAGGTGCGGGAGCTGTCGTCGATCGCGGGCTTGCGCTCGGGCAGCCTCCACCAGACCACGAGCAGGACAGCGCCGAACGCCGGGAGCGTCAGGGTCGGGACCGAGCCGAGGCTCCGCTCCCGGTCCAGGAGCTCCATCGCCGCGTAGACCGCCACGACGACGAGCGCGAGGCTGGCGAGCACCCACGCGCCGGTGGCGACCGGTCGTCCCGACCGCCAGGCCAGGCCGGCCGTGCCCAGCCCTCCCGCGCCGAGGACCAGCGCCGCGAAGACCGCGGCCCCGGGGGCGGTGAGGTCGGTGCTCCAGCCCTCGCTCACGAGCCTGGCGATGCCGAGCGCCATCAGGAACCACCCCGCCATCGCCAGAAGCGTGCGTGGGAGGTCGGACCACGTGCCCTCGTCGAGGTCGCCGGCCGCGCGCTGCTCCGGGGGGAGGTCCTGGGCGAAGGTCTCCGCCGCGTCGCGCGCGGGGCCGAAGAGGTCCTCGGCCGTGCTGCCGGAGTCGACGACGGCCTCGTGCACGACGTCGAGCCAGCCTCGGATGTCGTCCTTGCGGGCGGCCGTGGCCCAGGCTGCGTGCCAGGTGAAGGTGTCGGCCCAGTCGCCGTCCTGCTTCTGCGGCCAGGTCAGCTCGGTGGCGCTCATCGGGTGCTCCTCGTCGTCGTGGGGGCGATCGCGGCGGCCATCCGGGAGGCGAAGTCGCCCCACGCGTCACTCATCGAGTCGAGGCGAGTGCGGCCGGCGTCGGTGAGGCCGTACTGCTTGCGGCCGGGGCCACCGTCGCCCGCGACCCACTCGGCTCGCACCAGCTCCTGCGACTCCAGCCGGTTGAGCACGGGGTAGAGCGTGCCGACCTTGAGCCCGAACAGGCTCAGCTCCTCGAGTCGTTGCGCGATCGCATAGCCGTGCAGCGCGCCGTCGCGCAGCGTGAGGAGGGCCAGGAAGGGCAGGGCCCCGCGCAGCCACTCGGCCTCCGACGGTTCGCTCATGTTGCGACCGTAGATGCGAGTAGTTCGTGGAGTCAAGTAGTCAAGATCATGAATAGTTCTGCGCGGCGGGCCGGGCTTGCGTTTTGACGCGTTGGTGTCGATCCGTCGCCGATGGATCGACACCAACGCGTCGAGACGCCGGGGCATGACGTTCTGGTGAACGACCGCGTCGATCCCTTCCCCTCGGTCTGTTCTCGTGCCTACGGTCCTCTCGACCTGACCAGTGACTTCGGGGGGAGTCCCACCATGTCGGTGCCTGTCATCGCGCCTGCTCACCACTCGTCCGACCTCGTGCCACGGCGGCGGCCACGGCGGCGGCTTCGCACGCTTCTCGTCGCACTCGCCGCCACGCTCGTGGCCACCGTGCTCGTGGCCCCGGCCGCGTCGGCCTCGCCGGAGACCCAGCTGGCCGAGCTGACCGTCCGGTCGGAGGCCGGCGGGACCACGTACGACCGTGACGCCTTCCGGCACTGGATCGACGCCGACGGCGACGGCTGCACCACGCGGGCCGAGGTGCTGAAGGACGAGTCCTCGACGTCGACCGGCCACACCGGCACGTGCACCATCACCAGCGGGTCGTGGACGTCGGCCTACGACGGGGTGCGCTTCACCGACGCGGGCGGCATGGACATCGACCACATGGTCCCGCTCAAGGAGGCGTGGATCTCGGGCGCCTCGGGCTGGAGCGCGACGAAGCGCGAGGACTTCGCCAACGACCTGGGGGCCGGGCGCAGCCTCATCGCCGTCTCCGCGTCGTCGAACCGGTCCAAGAGCGACCAGGACCCGGACTCGTGGATGCCGCCCTCCACGTCGTACCGCTGCACCTACGTGTCGGACTGGATCGCGGTCAAGCACCGCTGGGGCCTGGCCGTCGACTCCGCCGAGAAGTCCGCGCTCCGGGAGGTGCTCGCAGGCTGCTGAGCAGGGCCCTGGTGCGACCACTCGTCCCGCGCCACCCGCCGCTCGTCGCACGGATCCGCTCCCTGAGACACGCGTCTCATGAGGTGGTCGCCCCCGAGGCCCTCCGCTAGTGTCCGCGGAATGAGGATCGGAGTGGTCGCCGAGTCGCGCCCAGGGGAGACCCGGGTGGCCGCGACTCCCGCGACGGTCGTACGTCTGGAGAAGCTCGGCTACGAGGTGCTCGTGGAGTCCGGCGCGGGTGCCCGCGCCGCCTTCGCCGACGAGGCCTTCGCCGAGGCCGGTGCCTCGGTCGTGCCCGGAGCCGACGCCTGGTCCGCCGACGTCGTGCTCAAGGTCAACGCTCCGACGACCGACGAGATCGCGCGGCTGAACGACCACGCCACGCTCGTCAGCCTGATCGCTCCCGCGACGAGCCCCGAGCTCCTCGAGGCCCTCGCCGCTCGTCCGCTCACCGTCCTCGCGATGGACGCCGTGCCGCGCATCTCGCGCGCCCAGTCGATGGACGTGCTCTCGTCCATGGCCAACATCGCCGGCTACCGCGCCGTCGTGGAGGCCGCGCACGAGTTCGGCCGCTTCTTCACCGGCCAGGTCACGGCTGCCGGCAAGGTCCCGCCCGCCAAGGTCCTCGTGGCCGGCGCCGGTGTGGCCGGGCTCGCCGCCATCGGTGCTGCGTCGAGCCTCGGCGCCATCGTGCGCGCCACCGACCCCCGCCCCGAGGTGGCCGACCAGGTCAAGTCCATCGGCGGCGAGTACCTGGCCGTCGACGTGGAGGTCGAGAAGTCCACCGACGGCTACGCCAAGGCCACCAGCGAGGAGTACGACCGACGCGCCGCGGAGATCTACTCGGAGCAGGCCGCCGACGTCGACATCGTCATCACCACGGCCCTCATCCCCGGGCGCCAGGCGCCGCGGCTGCTCACCGAGGCCGACGTGGCCGCGATGAAGCCGGGCAGCGTCGTCGTCGACATGGCCGCGGCGCAGGGTGGCAACGTGGCCGGGTCCGTGGCGGGTGAGAAGGTCGTGACCGCGAACGGCGTGACGATCCTCGGCTACACCGACCTGCCCGGTCGTCTGCCGACGCAGGCCTCGCAGCTGTACGGCCAGAACCTCGTCAACCTGCTCACGCTGCTCACGCCCGGCAAGGACGGTCAGCTGGTCCTCGACCACGACGACGTCGTGCAGCGTGGCGTGACCGTGGTGCACGAGGGCGACGTCCTCTGGCCCCCGCCGCCGGTGCAGGTCTCGGCCGCCCCGGCCCCGACCGCCGAGATGCCGGCCGTCAAGGAGGCGCCCGCCCCGAAGCCCGGTCTGACGCAGCGCGGCAAGTACCTGCTCATCGCCGCGGGCATCGCCGCGCTGTTCCTGATCAATGCGTTCGCGCCGCCGCCGCTGCCCGAGCACTTCTTCGTGCTCACGCTGTCGATCGTCATCGGCTACTACGTCATCGGCAAGGTCCACCACGCGCTGCACACCCCGCTGATGAGCGTCACCAACGCGATCAGCGGCATCATCGTCGTCGGTGCCCTGCTGCAGATCGGCGTCGGTGAGGGTGCCGACAACGAGTGGGCCATCCGCCTGCTCGCGTTCGTGGCGGTGCTGCTCGCGTCCATCAACATCTTCGGCGGCTTCGCCGTGACCCGACGCATGCTCGGCATGTTCTCGAAGGGCTGATCGCTGTGACCGCTGAGAGCATCGCCACCGCGGCGTACATCGTCGCCGCCCTGCTGTTCATCCTGAGCCTCGCGGGGCTCAGCAAGCACGAGACCGCGTCGTCGGGCGTGGCCTACGGCATCGCCGGCATGGCCATCGCGCTCGTGGCCACGATCATCCTGGCTGTCGAGGACGCCGAGACCGTGGGCGTCGTCCTGCTCGTCGGCGCCGTGGCCATCGGTGCTGCGATCGGTCTCTGGCGGGCTCGCGTCGTCGAGATGACCGGCATGCCCGAGCTCATCGCGCTGCTGCACTCCTTCGTCGGTCTGGCCGCCGTGTTGGTGGGCTGGAACGGCTACCTCGAGCACCCCGAGTACCCGCTCGAGTCGCTGGAGCGGATCCACTCGGGCGAGGTCTTCGTCGGCGTCTTCATCGGTGCGGTCACGTTCACCGGCTCGATCGTCGCGTTCCTCAAGCTGAGCGCCCGCATCAAGTCCGCACCCCTCGTCCTGCCGGGCAAGAACTACCTCAACCTCGGCGCGCTCGTGCTGTTCTTCGTGCTGACGGTCGTGTTCGTCGCGAACCCGAACATCTGGCTGCTCGTCCTGGTCACCGCCCTGGCGCTCGCGCTCGGCTGGCACCTCGTGGCGTCGATCGGCGGTGGCGACATGCCGGTCGTCGTCTCGATGCTCAACAGCTACTCGGGCTGGGCCGCGGCCGCCGCCGGCTTCCTGCTGAGCAACAACCTGCTGATCGTCACCGGCGCCCTCGTCGGGTCGTCGGGCGCCTACCTGAGCTACATCATGTGCCAGGCCATGAACCGCTCGTTCATCTCCGTGATCGCCGGCGGCTTCGGCATCGAGGCATCCGCCGGCGACGCCAAGGACTACGGCGAGCACCGCGAGATCGACGCCGACGGCGTGGCCGAGATGCTCAAGGACGCGTCGAGCGTCGTCATCACGCCGGGCTACGGCATGGCGGTGGCCCAGGCGCAGTACCCCGTGGCCGACCTGACTCGCAAGCTGCGCGAGCGCGGCGTCGACGTGAAGTTCGGCATCCACCCGGTGGCGGGCCGCCTGCCCGGGCACATGAACGTGCTGCTCGCCGAGGCCAAGGTCCCCTACGACATCGTGCTCGAGATGGACGAGGTCAACGACGACCTCGCCGACGTCGACGTGGTGCTCGTGATCGGCGCCAACGACACCGTCAACCCGGCCGCCGCAGAGGACCCGACGAGCCCGATCGCCGGCATGCCGGTGCTGCGGGTGTGGGAGGCGCGGAACGTCGTCGTGTTCAAGCGGTCGATGGCTGCGGGCTACGCCGGTGTGCAGAACCCGCTGTTCTTCCGCGAGAACTCCCAGATGCTGTTCGGTGACGCCAAGGACCGCGTCGAGGACATCCTGCGCGCTCTCTGATCGGAACCCACCCGTACCTGCGGGTGGGTCTCGTTCCCGGGTTGACATGCAGGTATTGCCATATGAGGATGTCCGCATGAGTGAGTCCGATGCCTGAGCGGGGTGACGTGGCCGCGTACGACGCCGTCGCTGCACTCTTCGACGCGATGTCGACGCCGTTGCGCGCCGCCCTCGTGCACCGGCTCTGCGAGGGGGAGCAGACGGTCGGTCAGCTCGTCGAGTGGACGGGGCGGTCCCAGCCGCTCGTCTCCCAGCACTTGAGGATCCTGCGCACCGCCCACCTCGTCTCCGGCGAGCGACGCGGGCGTGAGGTCGTCTACTCCCTCACCGACGAGCACGTGGCCCACGTGCTGCTCGACGCCTTCCACCACACCCAGGAGAACCACCCATGACCGTCATCGACCACCGCGAGGCCGAGAAGCACGACCACACCCACGGACCGGGCTGCGGTCACGACGCCGTGGTGCACGAGGACCACGTCGACTACCTGCACGACGGCCACGTGCACCGTGAGCACGAGGGTCACTACGACGAGTGCGCCACCTGCTCGTGCGCACACTGCTCGGACAGCTGCGCGACCTGCGTGTGCGACGACTGCACCTGCGAGACCTGCAACCACAACGTCTGCTCGTGCGCCCACTGCTCGGACAGCTGCGCCAACTGCGTGTGCACCGACTGCTCCTGCAGCACCTGCAAGCACGCCGCCTGACGCTGGACGGCGGCGCTCAGGTGGTCGCGAGCCGCCGCGAGGACCGTAGCGCCATCACCGACGCCGCGAGAGCGAGGGCGAGGACGCCCAGCGCCACGAAGAGGGCCACGCGGATGCCGGTGTCGCCGCCGGACCCGCCCGTCACCACCTGGTAGGTGGTGGCCAGCAGGGCGGCGCCGAGCGACGAGCCGATGCGCTGGCCGGTCTGCAGCGCACCGCCGGCGGCCCCGCCCATCCGCGGCGGGACCTCCTGCAGCGTGAGGGTGATGTTCGGCGACACGACGGCGCCACCACCGAGGCCGGCCAGCAGCAGGAACGGGGCGAGCGCCCACCACAGGTCTTCGGTCGGCCGACCGGGAGCCACCAGCGCGGCGCCCAGCACGCCGACCATCATGACGCCCAGGGCGCCGACGGTGAGCGATCGTCCGACCGTGCTCACCAGGCGGCCCGCCAGGGGCGAGGTGATGGCCGACCCGAGCGCGAAGGGCGTCAGCAGCAGTCCGGCGTGCAGGGCGCTGACGTCGCGGGAGCCCTGCAGCCACACCGACGCCACGAGGAACACGCCCGTGAAGCCGGTGAAGTACACGGTGCCCACGAGCATCCCGTTGCCGAAGCCGGGAAGCCGACGCAGCAGGTCGAGGTCCAGCAGCGGCTCGTGGCCGCGCCGCTTGAGACGGTGCTCCCAGGCGGCGAAGGCCCAGCCGAAGAGCGGAACGCCCACCAGCAGCACGAGCGGCCACCGCGCTCCGGACTCCAGGCTGACCAGCGGGTACAGCAGGCACAGCACCGAGAGGCCGAGCAGGACGGCGCCCGGGACGTCGATGCGCCCGGGCCCGCCGTCGGCCTGGCGCCCGGGCACCATGCGGGCCACGGCGATCGCGGCGACGAGCCCGATCGGCACGTTGACCAGGAACAGGAGTCGCCACCCGAGATCCTCCCCGACCAGCCCGATCACGAGCCCGCCGAGCAGTGGCCCCGTTGCCGAGGCGATCGAGACGGTGAGGCCGAAGTACCCGAACGCCCGTCCACGCTCGGCGCCGGAGAACAGCTGCTGGATCAGCCCGGAGCTCTGCGGGGTGAGGAACCCTGCCGACGCACCCTGGAGCAGCCGCGCCACGACCACCAGCTCGGCCGTGGGCGCGAGACCTGCCGCCGCGCTCGAGGCCACGAAGCCGGCCAGCCCGATGAGCATCAGTCGACGCCGGCCGTAGGCGTCGCCGAGCCGCCCGCCGGCGACGAGGGTCAGCCCGAACGTGAGCGCGTACCCGGACACCACCCACTGCACGGTGCCCGGCGTGGTGTCGAGACCCTCCTGGATCGTCGGGATCGCGACGTTGACGATGGTGACGTCGAGCAGCGACATGAAGCCGACCACGAGGGTGACGGCGAGGATGCGCCAGCGGTGGGGGTGCGGACCGTCGTCCTGCGGGGACGTCGACCGTCCTGCGGGGACGTCGACCGGATCCTCGTGCACCAGAACAGCCTGCCGGAGGAAGCGGTGGACCGCAGCGTGGGTGTCGGCGTCAGTCCGCGACGCCGTACAGCCGGTCGCCGGCGTCGCCGAGACCGGGGACGATGTAGCCGTTCTCGTCGAGCCGCTCGTCGAGGCCCGCGACCACGAGGTTCACCGGCACGCCGATCTCCTCCATCTCGCGCTCGATGCGCGCGACGCCCTCGGGGGCGGCCAGCAGGCACACGGCCGTGATGTGGTCGGCGCCGCGGTCGACGAGGAACTGGATGGCAGCCGCCAGGCTGCCGCCCGTCGCGAGCATCGGGTCGAGCACGTAGCACTGGCGGCCGGACAGGTCGTCGGGCAGGCGCTCGGCGTAGGTGTCGGCCTCGAGCGTCTCCTCGTTGCGCACCATGCCGAGGAACCCGACCTCGGCGGTGGGCAGCAGACGCTGCATGCCCTCGAGCATGCCCAGGCCCGCGCGCAGGATCGGGACGACGAGCGGACGCGGATCGGCCAGGCGCACGCCCTGGGCCTCGGCCACGGGGGTCATCACGGCGACCGTCTCGACCCGCACGTCGCGCGTGGCCTCGTAGGCGAGCAGCGTGACCAGCTCGTCGGCGAGCCGTCGGAACGTGGGGGAGTCGGTGGACGCGTCGCGCAGCACCGTGAGCTTGTGGGAGACGAGCGGGTGGTCGGCGACGTGGACGTGCATGCGTCGAGCCTAGTGCCCCGGCGATCCACCTTCGCCGCCCGAATCGGGAGGACGGGTCAATCGTCGAGCAGCACGCGCTCGAGCCAGGGGTTGACGAAGGTGCGGTCGGGGTCGAGACGGTCGCGCAGGGCGCGGAAGTCGTCGAGGCGGGGGTAGGCCCGGCGGACGTCGAGGGTGAAGTGCTTGCCCCAGTGCGGTCGGGGTGCGAAGGGGGCGAGCGCCTCCTCCACCACGCGCGCCGCGGCGTCGGCCAGGACGGTGTCGCCGACCCACGTGAAGTGGAACGAGCAGGTGGTCTGCCCGAACTGCGGACTGAGCCACAGGGTGTCGGCGGCCACGGCGCGGATCTCGGCGACCTGAAGCGCGACGGCGAGGTGCTCGCCCACGGCGCGCACGGCGCGGGCCGCGTCGGCCGCGTGCTCGAACGGGACGTGGAACTCGGACTGCACCTCGTCGCCCACGCTGGGCAGGAAGCCGGGGCGGAAGTGCGGGAGCCGTTCCACCCACGGTCCGGGGACGCCCTGCTGGGCGGTGCAGTGCACGGGGTCGAGGCCGGGGATCGGGTGCTGCTCGCCGGTCATGGGCGCGAGGCCCGTCGTCGCCAGGTCGAGCTCGGGGTCGCCGTCGCGGGACTTGACCCACACGCGGTCGGGCGAGCCGTCCCACAGCGTGAAGACGCTGACGCTGCGGCCGAGCGCCAGGACGGACGCGAGCCGGTCCGGCAGCGTCTCGGGGTCGCCGTCGAGCAGCACCACCTGGCGGTGGTCGACGGCCGGCACGACGTCGAGCTCGAGCGCGGTCACGACGCCCAGCGCACCGAGACCGACGACCGTGCCGTCGAAGTCGGGCTCGCCGCGACGCACCGTGACGACGTCGCCGGAGGCCAGCACCAGCTCGACGGCGCGCGCCTGGGTCGCGAGGTTGCCCGTGCGGACGCCGGACCCGTGGGTCGCGGTGGCCACGGCTCCGGCGACGTTCAGGTGTGGCAGGGAGGCGAGGTTCTCGAGCGCCAGGCCGTGCGGCTCGAGCGCGACCGCGAGCCGGGCGTGGGTCAGACCCGCCCCGACTCGCACCCACGTGCGGTCGTCGCCCACCCGCAGCTCGTCGAAGGCCGCGACGCTCACGGCAGCGACCTCGGCACCCGCGGCGGCGTCGGGCAGGTCGTTGAAGGTGTGGGCGGTGCCGACGGGCCGCAGGCGGGACGATCCGGCCACGAGCGCGCGCAAGGAGTCGAGGTCGTGGGGACGGTGCTCGCAGGCGAAGTGGTAGGGCACCGTGCCCGACCAGCTGGTTCGGCGTGGGTCGTGGGTCACGCTCCATGGTCGCACGGGGCCGGTCACGTTGTGAGCGCTCACAATTCTTTGGTGAAACCCTTGACCCCATGGGTTGTGAGCGTTAACAATCGAGCAAGCAGTGATGCAGGTCACGTGACCTGGCATCGGAGTGTGATCGGTTGTCCGCCCGCCACACGACCCCCCCTGGCGCCCGGAAGGGCCCCGACCCACATGGAGGTAGTGCAATGTTGAAGAAGGTCATCACCGTGACGGCAGGGCTCGCCCTGCTGGGAGGCATGACGGCGTGCGGCAGCAGCTCCGACAGCGGCGGATCCGACGGCGGGAGCGACGCGATCACGATGGGCTTCGCCCAGGTCGGCGCCGAGAGCGGCTGGCGCACCGCCAACACGAAGTCCGTCCAGGAGACCGCCAAGGCCGAGGGGGTCGACCTCAAGTTCTCCGATGCACAGCAGAAGCAGGAGAACCAGATCAAGGCGATCCGCTCCTACATCCAGCAGAAGGTCGACGTGATCGCCTTCAGCCCGGTCGTCGAGACCGGCTGGGACGCGGTCCTGCAGGAGGCCAAGCGCGCCAAGATCCCCGTGATCCTCACCGACCGCGCGGTGGACTCCGAGGACGAGTCGCTCTACGCCACGTTCCTCGGCTCCGACTTCGTCGAGGAGGGCGAGAAGGCCGGCCAGTGGCTGGTCGACAACGCCGAGGACGCCGACGTCGACGGCAACGGCGACATCAACGTCGTCGAGCTCCAGGGCACCACCGGCGCCGCACCGGCCATCGACCGCAAGGCCGGCTTCGAGGACGTCACGTCCTCCGACGACGCCATCAAGATCGTGGCCTCGCAGACGGGCGACTTCACGCGTGACGGCGGCAAGAAGGTCATGGAGGCCTTCCTGCAGTCCAACGACGACATCGACGTCGTCTACGCGCACAACGACGACATGGGCCTCGGCGCCATCGAGGCCATCGAAGCGGCCGGCAAGAAGCCGGGCGAGGACATCAAGATCATCACGGTCGACGCCGTGAAGGACGGGATGACCGCGCTCAGCGAGGGCAAGATCAACTTCATCGTCGAGTGCAACCCGCTGCTCGGCCCGCAGCTGATGGACCTCGCGAAGAAGGTCGTCGCCGGTGACGAGGTCCCGAAGCGGGTCGTCACCGAGGAGGGGACCTTCACCCCCGAGCAGGCGAAGGACGTGCTGGCCGACCGCCAGTACTGACCGCCTGAACGACCCGACCCGGGCGCGGGGGTCGCTGCCACGACCCCCGCCCCGAGTCGCCCCACCCGGCCGACCGGTCGACCCGCCATCCGATCGACCTCGCCCGGCCGATCCCCCTTGTCCCGAGGAGTGACATGAGTGCAGGCACCGCCGCAAGAGCGGCCGCCCCCGCCCCCGGCGCCACGCCCGACGTCGACCCCGTGGTCGTGATGACCGGCATCGAGATCGGCTTCCCGGGGGTCAAGGCCCTCGACGGCGTGGGCCTGCGTCTGTATCCCGGTGAGGTGCACGCCCTCATGGGCGAGAACGGCGCCGGCAAGTCCACGCTGATCAAGGCGCTCACGGGCGTGTACTCCATCGATGCCGGCTCGATCCGCGTCGGGGGCACCGAGCACCGCTTCTCGGGACCGACCGAGAGCCAGGCCGCGGGCATCAGCACGGTGTACCAGGAGGTCAACCTCTGCACGAACCTGACGGTCGCCGAGAACATGCTCCTCGGCCGCGAGCCGCGTCGGCTGGGCCGCATCGACACCCGCGCCATGAACCGGCACGCCGGCGAGGTGCTGCGTCGGCTCGGTCTCGACGTCGACCCCGCATCGACCCTCGGTCGCCATCCCATCGCCGTGCAGCAGCTGGTGGCCATCGCGCGCGCGGTCGACGTCGAGGCGAAGGTGCTCGTGCTCGACGAGCCCACCTCGAGCCTCGACGCCGACGAGGTCCGGGTGCTCTTCGACGTCGTGCGCACGCTGCGTGACCAGGGCGTCGCCATCCTGTTCGTCTCGCACTTCCTCGACCAGGTCTTCGAGCTGTCCGACCGCATGACGGTGCTGCGCAACGGACGGTTCATCGCCGAGCACCGCACCGCCGCGCTCACCCAGCTCGAGCTCGTGCAGGAGATGATCGGCCGTGAGCTCGAGGTGCTCGAGCGCCTCGACCGCGAGCCGGCCGACCCCGCTGCGCCTGCCGCCGAGCCCGTGCTGAAGGTGCTGGGGCTCGGGCGCAAGGGCGAGCTGCAGTCCACCGACCTCGAGCTGCACGCCGGCGAGGTCGTCGGCGTGGCCGGTCTGCTCGGGTCGGGACGTACCGAGCTGGCGCGGCTGCTGTTCGGTGCCGACGTCGCCGACGAGGGCGAGGTGCAGGTGGGAGGGCGCACCCGCTCGTGGCGCACCCCCCGGCACGCGATCGGGGCGGGCGTCGCCTTCTCCAGCGAGGACCGTCGCGCCGAGGGCGTCGTGGGCGACCTCACCGTGGCCGACAACATGATCCTCGCCCTGCAGGCCTCACGAGGCTGGCTGCGCCGGGTGCCCCAGCGGACGAAGGACGAGCTGGTCCAGCGCTACATCGAGACGCTCGACATCCGCCCGGCCGACCCGAACGCCCTCATGCGCAACCTCAGCGGTGGCAACCAGCAGAAGGTGCTGCTGGCCCGCTGGCTCATCACCGAGCCACGGCTGCTGGTGCTCGACGAGCCCACCCGCGGCATCGACGTGGGCGCCAAGGCGCAGATCCAGCAGCTCGTCGCCGAGCTGGCGCGTGAGGGCATGGCCGTCGTCTTCATCTCCGCCGAGCTGGAGGAGGTGCTGCGCCTCTCCGACCGGGTGGTCGTCATGCGCGACCGCCGCAAGATCGACGAGCAGGTCAACATCGACCTCGAGGTGTCCGACGTGCTGCACACGATCGCCGGAGGCGGTGAGTCGGCGGTCTCGCTCGAGGTGGTCACCGACCGCGGTTCCGACACCGCGGTGCAGGAGGGCAAGCACGTGTCCGACCAGCCCGCACCCGGCCCCGCCGACCCGAAGGGAGCGACCCGTGCCTGATGTGCGCACGCTGCTCCGCAGCTCTCTCGTGTGGCCGGTCCTGGCCCTGCTCGCCCTCGTCGTGCTCAACGTCGTGGTGAACCCCGGCTTCCTCTCGATCCGTCTGCAGGACGGGCGCCTCTACGGCAGCGTGATCGACATCCTGCGCAACGGTGCCCCGGTGCTCCTGGTGGCACTGGGGATGACGCTGGTCATCGCCACCCGCGGCATCGACCTGTCGGTCGGCGCGATCGCGGCGATCTCCGGAGCCGTGGCCTGCGTGCAGATCGCGGGATCCTCGCAGGAGTCGGCCGCGGCCACCGCCATCGTCGCGATGTCGATGGCGCTCGCCGTCGCCGTGCTGCTGGGCCTGTGGAACGGCTTCCTCGTCTCGGTGCTGGGCATCCAGCCGATCATCGCGACGCTCGTGCTCATGACCGCCGGACGTGGTCTGGCCATGCTCGTGACCGACGGCCAGATCACCACGGTCAACAACCCGACGTTCCGACTCATCGGTGCCGGCTTCTTCCTGGCCGTGCCCGTCGCGGTGCTGGTGGCGCTCGTCGTGTTCGCCGCCACCGCGATCCTGACCCGGCGCACCGCGCTCGGCATGCTCATCGAGTCGGTGGGCATCAACCCCGAGGCGAGCCGTCTCGCCGGTGTCCGCAGCCGCACCATCATCTGGACGGTCTACGTGTTCGCCGCGTTCTGCGCCGGCATCGCGGGCCTCATGATCGCCGCGAACACCAGTGCGGCCGACGCCAACAACGCCGGGCTCTGGATCGAGCTCGACGCGATCCTCGCCGTCGTCATCGGCGGCACGTCCCTGGCCGGTGGTCGGTTCTCCCTCACCGGCACGTTCGTCGGCGCGCTGTTCATCCAGACGCTCGCCACCACGATCCCGACGATCGGCATCCCGGCCGAGACGAACTACCTGTTCAAGGCCGTGGCCGTCATCGCGGTGTGCCTGCTGCAGTCGCCCCAGGCGCGCGGCGCCCTCGCGGCCCGACGATCCTCGACCCGCGCGAAGGCAGGTGTGGCATGACCACCGCGACCGTCCCCACCGGCTCGGCGCTGGACCGGCTGAAGGGATACCGCCCGCCGGACCGCTACCTGCCGGTGATCGCCACCTTCGCCGTGTTCGTCGGCATGTTCGGCCTCGGGTCGTCGCGCTACGAGGGCTTCTCCTCGCCGCAGGTCGTCGCGAACCTCTTCGTCGACAACGCCTTCCTCATCGTCCTGGCCGTCGGCATGACGTTCGTGATCCTCACGGGCGGCATCGACCTCAGCGTCGGCTCGGTGGTGGCCCTCTCGACCATGGTGGCCGCCTCCACGCTGCAAGCGGGCTGGAACCCGGCGCTCGCCATCGCGGCGGTGCTGCTCACCGGCACGGTGATCGGGCTCGGCCACGGCCTGGTGATCCACTACCTCGGCATCCAGCCGTTCATCGCCACGCTCGCGGGCATGTTCCTCGCGCGGGGCCTGTGCTACCTGATCAGCGTGGAGTCGATCCCGATCCGCGACCCGTTCTTCTCCACCCTGGCCTCCGGCACGGTGACGCTGCCCGGCGACGTCTACGTCACCTGGACCGCGCTGCTGGCGCTGGCCGTCGTCGGGATCGCCGCCTGGGTGCTGCACCTGACCCGCTTCGGACGCACGGTGTACGCCGTCGGCGGCAGCGAGCCGTCGGCCGTCCTCATGGGCCTGCGCGTGGCCCGCGTGAAGGTCGGCGTGTACGTGGTGAGCGGCTTCTGCTCCGCCCTCGCCGGGCTGCTGTTCTCGCTCTACATGCTGTCGGGCTACAGCCTGCACGCCGTGGGCATGGAGCTGGACGCGATCGCCGCCGTCGTGATCGGCGGGACCCTGCTCGTCGGCGGCCGTGGCATGGTGCTGGGGTCGTTGCTCGGCGTGCTCGTCCTGGGCACCATCCAGACCTTCATCTCCTTCGACGGGACCCTCAGCTCGTGGTGGACGAAGATCTCGATCGGCGTGCTCCTCCTGGTGTTCGTCGTCATGCAGCGGTTCTTCACGAGGAGGCAGGCATGACGCTCAAGCACGAGGGGCCCCGCACCCCGGTGATGGCCGACGTGGCAGCGCTCGCCGGGGTGTCCCACCAGACGGTCTCGCGCGTGGTGAACGGTCTGCCGCACGTCGGCGAGGCCACCCGCGACCGCGTCCTCGCGGCCATCAAGGAGCTCGACTACCGGCCCAACACCGCGGCGCGCACGCTCGTGACACGGCGTTCGTCGATCATCGGCATCATCAGCACCGAGACCGGGCTGTACGGACCGAACAGCATCCACCGCACGGTCGAGGAGGCCGCGCGCGAGGCCGGCTACTTCGCCGGTTCGGTCGGGCTGAAGACCATCACCGCCGACGGCCTGCAGGACGCGATCGAGCACCTGCGACGCCAGTCCGTGGAGGGCATCGTCATGATCGCCGCCCAGCACGAGGCGCTCGACCTCATCCGCCGCCAGGACCCGGGGGTCCCGCTCGTGGTGGTCGAGGGCGACCTGACGAGGGCCAAGTTCGCGGTCGGCGTCGACCAGCACCTCGGCGCGAGCGAGGCCACCCGGCACCTCCTCGAGCTCGGCCACACGCGGATCGCGCACGTGAGCGGTCCGCGCGGCTGGACCGAGGCCGAGGCGCGCGCACAGGGGTGGCGCGACGCGCTCGTCGCGGCCGGTCTCGAGCCCGGGCCGTGCCTCGAGGGCGACTGGACGGCCGAGTGCGGCTACGCGCTCGGGCTGGAGCTCGCCACCCAGCACGACCTCGACGCGGTCTTCGTGGCCAACGACCAGATGGCCATCGGCGTCCTGCGTGCCCTGCACGAGTCCGGACGCTCCGTGCCGACCGACGTGAGCGTCGTCGGCTTCGACGACTCGCCGGAGGCGGGCTACCTGATCCCGCCGCTCACGACGGTCCGGCAGGACTTCCCCGCCGTCGGTCGTCGAGCGATCGCCGTGCTGCACGCCGCGATCGTCGGCGAGGACGAGGACCTCGATCGTCTGGTCGCGCCACGCCTCGTCGTGCGCTCCAGCACCGCACCCCGTCCCACCGGGCCCACCGCAGGAGGACAGGGATGAGCGCCGCGCGCGAGACCTACGTGGTGGGCGTCGACTACGGGACCCTCTCGGGCCGTGCGCTCGTCGTCCGGGTCAGCGACGGCGCCGAGCTCGCGTCGGCCGTGCACGCGTACCCGCACGCGGTGCTCGAGCGCACGCTGCCGGCGAGCCTGACCGGCGGCCCCGACGTCGACCTCGAGCCCGACTGGGCGCTGCAGGTGCCGCAGGACTACCGCGAGGTGCTGCAGGTCGCCGTGCCCGCGGCCGTGCGCGAGGCGGGCATCGACCCGGCCGACGTCGTCGGCATCGCCACCGACTTCACCGCCTGCACCATGGTGCCGACGCTGGTCGACGGCACCCCGCTGAACGAGGTCGACGGGCTCGCCGACAGGCCGCACGCCTACGTCAAGCTGTGGAAGCACCACGCCGCGCAGGGGCAGGCCGACCGGATCAACGCCCTGGCCGCCGAGCGCGCCGAGCCCTGGCTGGCGCGCTACGGCGGACTCCTGTCCTCGGAGTGGGAGCTCGCCAAGGGCCTGCAGCTGCTCGAGGAGGACCCCGAGCTGTACGCACGGACCGAGCGCTGGGTCGAGGCGGCCGACTGGATCGTGTGGGAGCTGTGCGGCACGTACGTGCGCAACGCCTGCTCCGCTGGGTACAAGGGCGTGCTGCAGGACGGCGCGTACCCGTCGAGCGACTTCCTGGCCGCGCTCGACCCCCGCTTCGCGGACTACGTGACCGACAAGGTCGAGCAGCCCATCGGCCAGCTCGGCGACCGCGCCGGCACGCTGACCGCCCGCGCCGCCGCCTGGACCGGACTGTCCGAGGGCATCGCCGTGGCCGTGGGCAACGTCGACGCCCACGTGAGCGCCCCCGCGGCGCAGGCCGTCGACCACGGCCAGATGGTCGCCATCATGGGCACCTCCACGTGCCACGTGGTGAGCGCCGGCGTGCTGCGCGACGTGCCCGGCATGTGCGGTGTCGTCGACGGCGGCATCGTCGCCGGCAGCTGGGGCTACGAGGCCGGACAGAGCGGCGTCGGTGACATCTTCGGCTGGTTCGTCGAGCACGGCGTGCCACCGTCCGTGCACGAGGAGGCGGCCGCGCACGGTCGCTCCGTGCACGAGCACCTCACCGCCATCGCGGCGGAGCAGGAGGTGGGCGAGCACGGTCTCGTCGCCCTCGACTGGCACAGCGGCAACCGCTCGGTGCTGGTCGACCACGAGCTCTCGGGGCTCGTCGTCGGCCAGACACTGGCCACCCGCCCGGAGGACGTGTACCGCGCCCTCATCGAGGCCACCGCCTTCGGCACCCGCACCATCATCGAGGCCTTCACCTCCTCCGGCGTCCCCGTCGAGGAGCTCGTGGTGGCCGGCGGGCTGTCGAAGAACCGCCTGCTCATGCAGATCTACGCCGACGTGACGCGCCTGCCGCTGTCCGTCGTCGGGTCCGAGCAGGGCCCAGCACTGGGCTCTGCCCTCCATGCCGCCGTCGCGGCCGGCGCGTACGCGGACATACGCGCCGCCGCGAAGGTGATGGGGTCGGTGCAGCGCGGTGTGTTCACCCCGGACGAGGACGCCGCACTGCGGTACGACGTCCTGTTCGGCGAGTACACCGCGCTGCACGATCACTTCGGCCGCGGCGGGAACGATGTCATGCACCGTCTGCGCGCGGTCCGTCGCGACGCCGTCCGTCGTCGCCACGCCCGGAAGGATCCGTCGTGACCGTCACCGCCGACGTGTCGGCAGCGATCACGACGCTCCGCGAGCAGGTGTGCGCACTGCACGCCGAGCTGACCCGCTACGCGCTGGTGGTCTGGACCGCCGGCAACGTCTCGGCGCGCGTGCCCGGTCACGACCTCATGCTCATCAAGCCCAGCGGCGTCTCCTACGACGACCTGACGCCCCAGAACATGGTGCTGTGCGACCTCGACGGCGAGGTGCTCGAGGGCGACCTCGCGCCCAGCTCGGACACCGCCGCCCAGGCCTACGTCTACCGGCACATGCCGCACGTCGGGGGCGTGGTGCACACGCACTCCACCTACGCCACTGCGTGGGCGTCGCGGGCCGAGCCGATCCCGTGCGTGCTCACGATGATGGCCGACGAGTTCGGCGGCCCGATCCCCGTCGGACCGTTCGCGCTCATCGGTGACGACTCCATCGGGCGCGGCATCGTCGAGACGCTCGAGGGCAGCCGGTCCCCGGCCGTGCTCATGCAGAACCACGGCGTGTTCAGCATCGGCACGGACGCCCGCTCGGCCGTCAAGGCCGCCGTCATGTGCGAGGACGTGGCCCGCACGGTGCACGTGGCCCGCCAGCTGGGCGAGCCCGTCCCCATCGCCGAGCAGCAGGTCACGAGCCTGTTCGACCGCTACCAGAACGTCTACGGGCAATAGCCCTCGAGGGAGATCACGCATGAGCAAGCAGGAGGCCCGTGAGGTCTGGTTCCTCACCGGGAGCCAGTCCCTCTACGGCGACGAGACGCTGGCGCAGGTGGCCGAGCAGTCGCGCGAGGTCGCGGCCATGGTCGACGGTGACGACCGGATCCCCGTCCCGGTGGTCTGGAAGCCCGTGCTCACCACCGCCGACGCCATCCGGCGCGTGGTGCTGGATGCCAACGCCGACGACGCGTGCGTGGGTCTCATCGGCTGGATGCACACGTTCTCCCCGGCCAAGATGTGGATCCAGGGCCTCGACGCGCTGCAGAAGCCGTTCCTGCACCTGCACACGCAGTGGCACCGCGACATCCCGTGGTCCACGATCGACATGGACTTCATGAACCTCAACCAGGCCGCCCACGGCGACCGGGAGTTCGGCTTCGTCCAGACCCGGCTCGGTGTCGCGCGCAAGACCATCGCCGGTCACGTGAGCGACCCGGCGGTGGGCGAGCGGATCGCCACCTGGGCGCGTGCGGCCACGGCGGCGCGCGACCTGCGCAGCCTGCGGCTCGCGCGCTTCGGCGACAACATGCGCGACGTCGCGGTCACCGAGGGTGACAAGGTCGAGGCGCAGCGCCGCTTCGGCGTCTCGGTCAACACGTTCGGCGTCAACGACCTCGTCGACGTGGTCGACGCCGTGGAGCCGGGTGCCGTCGACAAGGTGGTCGCCGAGTACGAGGACCTCTACGACGTCGCCTCCGACCTGCGCGCCGGTGGCGAGCGGCACCACCTCTTGAGCGACGCCGCCCAGATCGAGGTCGGCCTGCGCCGGTTTCTCGAGGACGGCGGATACGGCGCGTTCACCACGAACTTCGAGGACCTCGGCGGCCTGCGTCAGCTGCCGGGCATCGCGGTGCAGCGGCTCATGGCCGACGGCTACGGCTTCGGTGGCGAGGGCGACTGGAAGACGTCGGTGCTGGTGCGTACCACCAAGACGATGACGGCCGGGCTGCCCGGCGGCACGTCGTTCATGGAGGACTACACGTACCACCTCGAGCCGGGGAACCAGAAGTCCCTGGGCGCGCACATGCTCGAGGTCTGCCCGACCATCAGCTCGCAGCGGCCGTCGGCCGAGGCGCACCCGCTGAGCATGGGCAACCGCGAGGACCCGGTGCGGCTGCGCTTCGTCGCCGACCCGGGCGAGGCCGTGGTCGTCGGCCTGGCGGACCTGGGCGACCGGTTCCGCCTGACCGCCAACGACGTCACTCTCGTGGCTCCGGACGAGCCGCTGCCGAATCTGCCGGTGGCGTGCGCCGTGTGGCAGGCGCACCCGAACCTGCCCACCGCGGCGGAGGCGTGGCTCATGTCGGGCGGTCCGCACCACACGGTGCTCACCACGGCCGTCGGCATCGAGGCGTTCCAGGACCTCGCGGAGATCCTGCGCACCGAGCTCGTGCACATCGACGCCCACACGACACCGCACCGGTTCCTGCAGGAGCTGCGCTGGAACGCGGCGTACTACCGCCTGGCCGACGGGATCTGACGCCGGCGAGCGCCGGGGCGACGCAAGATTCTGCGTTGCTGCGCGGACGACGCAAGGTTCTGCGTCCGAGCACCCGGGCTCGAAGGATGCTGCGTTCGTGGCGGGATCCCGTCGTCGACGCAGCATCCTTCGGCGTCCAGCACGCGAAGGCAGAATCGTGCGTGCCGGTGCGGCCGGCAGTCTGGGACGATCAGGGGGTGACCGAGCCAGCCGCGTCGTGGGACGACGAGACCGCGATGCGTCGCGCCCTCGAGCTCGCGCGGGATGCACTCGTGTCGGGTGACGTCCCGGTGGGGGCCGTGGTGCTCGACCCGGACGGTCGTGTGGTGGGGGAGGGCCTCAACACGCGCGAGCGCGACGAGGACCCGCTCGGCCACGCGGAGCTCGTGGCCCTGCGCGCGGCCGCCGCCACGCTGGGCACCTGGCGCCTCGACGGCTGCACGCTCGTCGTCACGCTCGAGCCGTGCACCATGTGCGCGGGCGCGGTCGTCTCCTCCCGTGTCGCCCGCCTCGTCCTCGGCGCGTGGGACGACAAGGCGGGAGCCGTCGGCTCCCTGTGGGACGTCGTGCGCGACCGTCGGCTCAACCACCGCCCCGAGGTCGCGTCGGGGCTGCTGGCCGACGAGTCCTCCGCCCTCCTGCGCGACTTCTTCGCCGCCCGCCGCTGACGGATCCTCGGGTCGACCGGGGCATCTGCGCGCCCGGCCGCGCCCCACCCGTCCCTCGATTCCCATCAGGTGATGGGAACCTCCCACTCCCCATGGAGGGCCCTCCATGGGGAGTGGGGGAGAACCCAGGTGAGTCCGCGAGTCCCATCAGGTGATGGGAATCGCGAAGCCGGGTGGAGTGGCAGCCGGCGATGCAAGGACGTCCGACCAATGTCGAGGAAGGCCTTGACATGAGCCAGGTCACATCCATAACGTCATCCGGATAGCGGTACGCGTTCCGCAATACGGAACCTACAGAAGGATGGCCATGACGATCACCCCCCTCGCTCGCCGACTGGCGGCACTGTCCCTGACGCTGGTCACAGCGACAGCCCTCACCGCCTGCGGCTCCTCCGACGGCGCCGGCTCCGACTCCGACGTGAAGATCGGACTCATCGCCGCCGAGCAGGGCCCGTTCGCCTTCGCCGGCTCGTCCTACCTCAAGGGTGCCGAGCTCGCCGCCGAGCTGGAGGGGGTCGAGCTCGTCGTCGAGGAGGGCTCGGAGGACCCGGCCAAGAGCATCACCGCGTTCAACAAGCTCACCGGCCAGGAGGGTGTCAGCGAGGTCGTCTGCTGCATCTCCAGCGCCGTGGCCGGCGCGATGAAGCCGCTCGCCACGCAGAAGAAGGTGCCGCTGGTCGTCTACGGCGCCACCACCCCCGACCTGGAGGACCCGCCCTACGTGCTCCGTCCCGCGCTGCTGCCTCAGCAGGGCATCGCGCCGGTCGCGGCCCAGCTCGTCGAGGAGCTCGGCATCGAGAGCGCCGTGCACGTGACCGCCAGCGACAACGACGGCCTGGTCGCGCAGAGCGAGGCCGCCCGCAGCTCGACGGAGGAGGCCGGCGCCGAGGACCTCGGCACGGTCAAGACGCTCGTCGCCGACACCGACTTCAGCGGTGCCGTGACCGAGATCCTGTCCAAGGACGCCGACATGGTGACCGTCTACACGCTCGGCGAGGCCGCGGCCACGATCACCAAGGCCCTTCGCGAGAAGGGCTACGAGGGCGTCATCCTCGCCAACAACGCCGTGGCGACGGGCCCGCTGCTCAAGTCCTTCGGCGAGACCCTGGCCGACACCTACTACTCCGTGGAGTACACGCCGGCGAGCGAGAACGCCGCTGCGCAGGAGTTCACGAAGGCCTACGAGGAGAAGTACGACGAGACGCCGGACCTGTTCGCCTCGCAGGGCTACGTCGCGGTCAAGTACGCCGCCAAGGGCGCGGCCGACGCCGGTGACGGCGCCGACGCCGCCGCCGTCGCCGAGTCGCTGGCCGCCATCTCCGAGCTGGAGTCCCCCTGGGGCCCGCTGACCTTCGAGAACGGCCAGGGCACGAGCGAGGACTTCCAGATCGTGCAGATCGACGACGCCGGCGTCCCGCAGCTCTGGAAGGGCGCGGGCGCGTGACCCACGACCACCACGACCAGGAGAGGAGGCGATGACATGGACGTCCTGGCACAACAGATCCTGAACGGGCTGGCGCTCGGCTCCGTGTACGCCGTCTTCGGCGTCGGCTTCGGCCTCATGCTCGCCACCCTCGGCGTGCTCAACGCCGCCCACGGGACCTTCGCGACCTGGGGAGCCCTCACGGTGCTCTTCCTCGTCAACGACGCGGGCATCGGCTTCTGGCCGGCGCTCATCGCCGGGGTGCTCGTCTCGGGCCTCCTGGCCGTGGTGGTCGACTTCGTCGCCTTCCAGCCCATCCGACGGCGAGGAGGGGACCTGCTGCCGGCGCTCATCACGAGCATCGGCGTGTGGATCTTCCTCCTCGCGCTCGCCCGGATGGTCACGGGCGCCACGACGTCGCGCTTCTCGCCCGACGCCGCCCCGAGCGGCTCGATCAGCTTCCTCGGCCTCACCCTGGGACGCACCCAGCTGGTGAGCCTGGTGGCCGTCGCGGTCGTCGGCATCGGCCTCTACGCCCTGCTGCACCGCACGAAGGTCGGCGCCGCGATGCGGGCCGTGGGCCACTCGCCCATGGCGGCCTCGCTGGGTGGGGTCAACCCCGTGCTCATCGTGGCCACGACCGCCTTCCTCTCCGGAGCGGTGGCCGGCCTGGCCGGCATCACGATGGGTCTCAACACGAGCACCGTGAACTTCATGCTGGGCGAGGCGCTGCTCCTCAAGGGCTTCGCGGCGGTCATCATCGGTGGCTTCGGCGACGTGCGCGGCACGGTGCTCGGCGGGCTGCTGATCGGCGTCGCCGAGGTGCTGACCGCTCAGTACGTCTCGGGCAGCCTGCGCGACGCGGTGACCTTCGGTCTGCTGCTCGCCTTCCTGGTGTTCCGGCCGCGGGGCCTGTTCGGCTCCGCCACCGCGATGCAGACCGTGAGGGCATGATGGGCGGCCTCTGGGACCAGTACCGGACCGTCGTCGAGTTCGCGATGGCCAACGCGCTGTTCGCGCTCGGCAGCTGGATCGCGATGTGGGCGGGCGTGTTCAGCCTCGCCGGCGCCTCGTTCGGCGCGGTCGGCGGCTTCAGCGCCGCGTACCTCGACCTGCACATGGGCGCGGGCATCGTCGTCCAGCTCCTCGTCGGCGCCGGCCTCGGCCTGGCCGTCGCTGCGATCCTGTCGGTGCTCCTGCTCAAGCTGGAGAGCCACTGGATGGCGATGGCCACGGTGGCGCTGGTGCTCATCACCCGCGTCGTGGTCCTCTCGGCCGAGGAGTACACCGGCGGCAGCGTCGGCACGGGCGTGACCCGCAAGATCGACCTCATCACGGTCGTCGTCCTGGTCGCGATCGTCTGCTACGCCCTCGCCCGCCTGCGCCGCTCGCGGTACGGCATGGCCGCCCACGCGGTCCGCGAGGACGCAGCGGTCGCCGCGGCCCTCGGCGTCAACCCGTTCACCGTCCGTGCGGTCGCGTTCGCGGCGAGCGGACTCGTGGCGGGCATGGCCGGGGTGGTGCTGGCCAACCTGCTCCAGTACATCGGCCCGGACACCTTCTTCATCACGCTCGCCTTCACCATGGTCGCGGCGATGGTCCTCGGCGGCACCTACCACTGGGCCGGACCCATCGTCGGCGCGATCGTCTTCGTCGGTCTGCCCGAGGTGGTGCGCTCCTACGTCGACGGCGTCGACGAGCTCATGACCGGTGCGCTCCTGGTGCTGATCATGGTCTTCATGCCGCGCGGTCTCATCGACCCGCGACGCCAGTGGGTCCGGCGGCTGCGTCGGACCGACGACACGCCCGTGGCCGAACCCGAGCCGGAGGTGGCCCGATGAGCGACGCACTGCTGACCATCGAGGGACTGACCAAGCGGTTCGGCGGCGTGACCGCCGTCAACGGTGTCGACATGGTCGTGCCGCAGGGCACCGTCATGGGGCTCATGGGTCCCAACGGCGCCGGCAAGACCAGCCTCGTGAACCTGGTGACCGGCTTCTACACGCCCGACGAGGGCTCGGTCCTCTTCGAGGGCGACGAGATGGCGGGCCTGGCGCCGCACCAGATCAGCCGACGCGGCATCACCCGCACCTACCAGAACGTGCGGCTGCTCAGCGGCTTCAGCGTCCTGGAGCAGGTGGTGGCGGGCATGTACGCGTCGCGGAAGGCGTCGTCGCTGTCCAGCCTCGTGATGTGGCCGGGCGAGCGGCGGGAGCGGCGCGAGTGTCTCGAGCGCGCCGACGCCCTCCTCGCCCGGGTGGGAGTGACGGAGCGGCGTGAGCTGGCCGAGACGCTGCCGTACGGCACGCAGCGCCGGGTGGAGATCGCCCGTGCGCTCGCCACCGACCCGCGCCTGGTGCTCCTCGACGAGCCGACGGCGGGCATGAACCGCGAGGAGTCCGTGGCGGTCGGCGAGCTCATCCGCTCGGTCCGCGACCAGGGCCTCACGGTGCTCGTCGTCGAGCACAACATGCGGCTGATCCTCGACTACTGCGACGCCGCCTACGTCATGAGCTTCGGCGAGGTGCTGTCGCACGGCACCCCGCAGGAGTGCGTCGACGACCCCGCCGTCCAGAAGGCCTACTTCGGAAAGGAGAACGATGCTTCAGGTATCCCGGCTCTGCGCGAGCTACGGAGCGATCCGCGCCGTCCGTGACGTCAGCCTGGAGGTCCCCGAGGGGAACCTCGTGGCCGTCCTCGGCGCCAACGGCGCCGGCAAGTCGACGTTGGTCCGATCCATCGCGGGCGTGCACCGCGAGAAGACCGGCGACATCGTCCTCGACGGCAAGCCCGTCCAGAAGCTGCCGCTGCACCGCATCACGCGGCTGGGCCTGGCGCTCGTCCCCGAGGGTCGGCACGTCGTCTCGCCGCTCACGGTGGCCGAGAACCTCGCGCTCAGCACCTTCTCCGGACGGTCCCGGCCCGAGCTGCTCGACCGCGTGTACGAGCTCTTCCCGCGGCTGGCCGAGCGCCGGACGCAGCAGGCCGGCTCCATGAGCGGCGGCGAGCAGCAGATGCTCGCCATGGGGCGTGCGCTCATGACCGACCCGCAGGTGCTCCTGCTCGACGAGCCGTCGATGGGTCTGGCCCCGTCGGTCATCGACGTCATCTACGGCGCCATCGCGGCCCTGCACGCCGAGGGCCAGAGCATCCTGCTCATCGAGCAGGACGCCACGCGGGCGCTCGAGGTGGCCGACCACGCGTACCTGCTGCAGCGCGGCGAGGTGCACATGTCCGGCACGCCGGAGAAGCTGGCGCACAGCGAGGACATCCAGAAGGCGTACCTCGGATGAAGGACGTCACGGGACCGGCGGGCAGCGCCGACGAGGTGGACCCTCGCAACTACGTCGCGTCGGTCATCAAGTCGTGCAACGTCGTCGAGGTGCTCGGCGGCGGCGACAGCGAGTACAGCCTCGGGGAGATCGCCGCGGCGACCGGCATCGGCAAGACGACCGTGCACCGGCTCCTGTCGTCGCTGCAGATGGCCGGCTGGGTCGAGCGCGGGCCTCGCGACGGCTACCGGCTCAGCATCCGCATGCTCAAGCTCGCCCACGCGGCGCAGCGCCAGTTCAGCATCCGCAACGAGGCGCTGCCCCACCTGCGGTCGCTCGCGGGCCACTTCGGCGACACCGCGTTCCTGCTGGTGCCGTCGGACGAGGGGGCCGTGGTCGTCGAGATGGTCGAGGGCGAGAGCCCGCTGAAGGTCAACACGGTCACACTCGGCACCGTCCTGCCGTACCACGTGGCCGGCGGGCCGACCGTCATGGCGGCCTGGGACGACACCATCCGCGAACGTGTGCTCTCGGCACCACGCAAGCGCTACACCGACAAGACCGACGTCACGCGCGAGGCCCTCGAGACGAAGTTCGCCCGCATCCGCGAGCAGGGGTACGTCTTCGCCGACGAGGACCTCAACAACGGCGTCGCCGTCGTGAGCGCGCCCGTGTTCGGTCCCACCGGTGCCCTCAGCTGCACCCTCAGCCTCGGAGGCGCCGCCCAGGGCTTCGGCCCGGACCGCCTCGACCACATCGTCACCGCCGTGCGCGAAGCCTGCGCGGCGCTCTCCGAGCGCCTCGGGGCGCCCGCGCCTCGGTGACACGAAGGAAGGAAGCACGATGACGAACCACTTCAGGAGCCAGCTCGCCGACGGACTGGTCTACGCCCCCGGCGTCTGGGACGGCCTGACCGCCCGGATCGCCGAGCAGAGCGGGTTCACGGCACTCTGCGCGTCGGGGTTCGCCATCTCGGCGTCCCTCGGCCTGCCCGACGCCGAGATGTACTCGATGTCGGAGAACCTCGACGCCGTCCGCCGCATCCGCGGCGCCTCGCGCCTCCCGGTCGTCGCCGACATCGACACCGGCTACGGCAACGCCGTCAACGCCGCCCGCACCGCACGCATGTTCGCCGACGCGGGCGTGTCCGCGGTCTTCATGGAGGACCAGCTGGCGCCCAAGCGTTGCCCCGCGGCCACGAGCGGCGCACCGACGCTGCTCCCCGCCAAGGAGGCGGCGGGCAAGGTCCGCGCCGTGCGCGACGAGGTGGGCGACGAGCTCGTCCTCATCGGACGCACCGACGGCATCGGCGACGACGCCATCCGTCGCGCCGTCGCCTACGTGGAGGCCGGCGCCGAGATGATCATGCCCATCTCCAAGGGCTTCCCCGACGCCGAGTCGTGGGCCCGTCTGCACGCCGAGGTGGGTGTGCCGCTCATGTGCTCGCTCACCGCGTGGACGTGGACGGCCGAGCAGTTCACGAGCGAGGTGCTGCGCGAGATCGGCGTCGGCCTCGCGCTGCTCCCGACGCAGATCCTGCTCGCGGCCACGACCGCCACCCGCGCGTCGCTCGAGCGCCTGTCGGCGGGCGAGCCGCCGGCCGACGTCAGCCGCGACTACATGGAGCACGCCGACTTCCTGAAGCTCATCGGCTTCGACGAGGTCCTGCACAAGCAGTCCCTGTACATGCCCGAGACCCTCGAGGAGGCGTGACCATGGGACAGACCATCACGCAGAAGATCCTGGCCCGCGTCGGCGACCGCGACGCGGTGACGCCCGGCGAGAACTACCCCGTCCGCCCCGACTACATGATCGCGTACGACTTCCCGGGGTACACCGACCGCTTCTTCAAGCAGATGCGCGAGGACTTCGGGGTCACGAAGGTCGCCGAGCCAGACCGGTACGTCCTGTTCATCGACCACATGCTCACCAACAAGAACGAGCGCGAGGCCGAGGTCCACCAGGTCACCCGCGACTGGGCGCACGAGAACGGCGTGCACTTCCACGAGGGCGAGGGCATCGGCCACCAGGTCGCCGCCGAGCTGGGCTACGCGATGCCCGGGTCGTTCCTCATCCACTTCGACGGCCACATCTCCAGCCTCGGCGCGTTCGGTGCGCTCGGCATGGGGGTGCGCCGCGACCTGCTCGAGGGCTGGGTCACCGGCGGCATCCACCTGGACGTCCCGGCCAGCACCCGCTTCCACCTGACCGGGTCCTTCGCGCCCGGTGTGGAGAGCCGTGACCTGATCCACCGGATCATCTCCGACATCGGCGCGGACGGCGTGGCCTTCCAGGTCATGGAGTACACCGGCCCGGGTGCGGAGTCGATGGCCCTCGGCCAGCGCCAGGCCCTGTGCGGCATGGCGATGTTCGCCGGCGGGGTGTCGGCGATCTTCAACCCCGACGAGCTCAGCCTCGAGTACAGCCGCAAGGTCGCCCAGCGCGACTTCGAGCCGCTCTACAGCGACCCGGACGCCGAGTACACCGCCCGCTACGACATCGACCTCGACGCCCTGAGCCCGCAGATCGTCATGCCGGGCTCGGCGCGTGCGTCGAACACCCGCGACGTCTCGGAGGTGCACGGCCAGAAGATCCAGCGCGCCTTCATCGGCTCCTGTGCGAGCGGCCGCATCGAGGACATCCGGGCCGCGGCCGGGATCCTCAAGGGCGAGAAGGTGGCGCACGGCGTGGAGCTCAACGTCGTGCCGACGTCGCGTCGCATCTACGAGCAGGCCGAGTCCGAGGGTCTGCTGGACACGCTGCGCTCCGCCGGTGCCCACGTCGTGGAGTCCACGTGCGACTTCTGCTTCGGCTACGCGAAGCCGCTCGAGGCCGGCGAGGCCTGCGTGTCGACCGGGGTGCTGAACATCTCCGGTCGCATGGGCAGCCCCGACGCCGACATCTACATGGGCTCGGCGACGACGGTCGCGGCGAGCGCGCTCACCGGTCGGCTCACCGACCCGCGCGAGGTGGTGAACCCGTGACCGCGACGACGACCGCGCCGCAGGTGCTGCCCGACGTGCTGACCGGTCGCGTGGCCTGGATCTTCGGCGACGACCACGACATCGACCTGATGATCGGCGTGCAGAACATCAAGTACACCGACCCGGAGCACCTGCACAGCGTCTGCATGAAGGCGTACGAGGAGGACTTCACCGACAAGGTGCGCGAGGGCGACTGGCTCGTGGGCGGACGGAACTTCGGCTACGGGCACCCGCACTACGTGGCGATGACGGCGATGCGCAACGAGGGCATCGTCGGCGTGGTCGCGGAGTCCTTCTCGCCCGGCTTCTGGCGCGGCGAGGTCAGCAACGGCATGCCGCTGCTGACCGTGCCGGGCATCTCGACGTCGGTCGAGCGCTGGGACGAGATGGAGGTCGACTGGCGGGCGGCCACGGTCACCGTCCGGGCGAAGGACCTCGTGCTGCAGGGAGAGGTCCTCAACGACCGGACGCAGGACATGATCGCCGCCGGCGGTCGGTACCAGCTGCTCCTCGCCGAGCACGGCCGCGCGTAGCGGTCCGCCTGCGCCCCACCCGTCCCTCGATTCCCATCACCTGATGGGAATCCCCCACTCACCATGGAAGACCCTCCATGGTGAGTGGGGGAGGACCAGGGGGAGCTCGTGGTTCCCATCAGGTGATGGGAATGGGCGGGTCGGACGGTCCTCGCCGAGGCGCCGTCCTCGGAGGTGATTCCTACTTCCGTCGTTCCCGGTCCGAAGGGGCGCGACCGGTGTCACAGTGGCGTGGTCATGTCCACCACGGGAGGGAGAACCGTGAACACCACCATCATCGGCCGCACGTGTGCGGCGGCCGTCATCACGCTCATCGGCGTGGCCGGCGCGACGGCGCCGGCCAGCGCCGAC